>JARXAU010000102.1 GCA_029865675.1 Rhodoferax sp. | reverse complement strand
GCCCAAGGCGCAGGCATGGCGATTGAAGACGCCGCCAGCTTGGCCGAAGTGCTATCCCAACCCACCCTGGGCGACGCGGCCGCGCTAGAGCGCTACGCCCACACCCGCTGGCGCCGCAACGCCCGCGTGCAGGCGCGCGCGCAGCGCAATGGCGAAATATTCCATGCTACCGGCTTGCAACGCTGGGGCCGCGACGCTGCCATGCGGGCGCTGGGCCAGCGCTTGCTGGATGTGCCCTGGTTGTACAAGGGTGGGTGAATAGGCGATATGAACCAGCCTGGGGCGGCTGTTTCATTCATTTGGTGGCAACCGTTATATATTTATAAAAGGTGTCCATTGCCCCCTATGATGGGGGATGAATTTCTCGCTGTCGCGCGCCCCCTGTCTTTTCGCCCCCTGTCCTACCCAGCGCCAGCGCGTAAACGGTGGCTTTACCTTGATAGAGCTGATGATTGTGGTGGCGATACTCGGAATTTTGGCGGCTATCGCCTACCCGTCGTACCAAAGCTACGTGACCAAAAGCCGGGCGCAGGCGGCCACCTCCGACTTGGTGGGAATGGCCCTGGCCCTGGAAAACACGTTTCAAAAAACGCTGGCCTATCCCACCACCTACACAAGCGAAACCACCATACCAGCGCTGCCCGCAGACCGTACCACCGCGGCCACTGGGCTCAATGACTTCAGCGCCTGGGCGCCTTCGCAAAGTAGCTACTTCAATTACAAAGTGACCACCACGGCCGCGACATTTACGGTCAAAGCGGCTGGCAAGGGCAGTATGAGCAGTAGCTGTGTCTTGACCTTGACCAACAACAACGTTCGCGCGGCGGCATCCGCCTGTGGGTTTACCTCATGGTGAAGAAGCAGAGATGAAATCGTTTTTTCGCCAACGTGCGTTCACCCTTGTGGAGTTGATGGTGACGCTGACCATCACGTCGTTTGCGCTCTTGGCCAGTGCGCCCTATTTGTCTGATTGGACCTACAGCCGACAAATCAAGGATGCGCAAAGCAAGCTGCTGAGAGCTTACGGCCTGGCCAAGTCCTTGGCGGTCCGTAACCCTTGGGGAGCGCAGGGTAACTCCCCGGCAGCAGGCGTCAAGGTGGAGACCGTCAGCGATGATCTCTTTGTGTACGTCTGCAAGGGCAACCCTGCCAATTCGGCCTGCGACGGCGCTGACACCACCGGCGTGTTGGTGTGGAAGGCAGATTTCCCGTCGGCCATTGCGCTCGAACTCGGCACTGCGGCAAGTTTCGCGACCGTCACTGACGCCACGCTGGCAATCAACAACCGGGGTTTTCCAACCAGCGGCGTGCTCAACACCTACAAACTCTCACGCGGAGGGACAGCCAATGATGTTTCCGGGCCCTTGCCCTAAGCCGGGTGCGCCAGCGTCGCGGTGTCGACAAAGCGCTTCGCGATGCCAAGGCCTGCGCCAAGAGCGGGGCAGTGTTTTGTTCGAAGCGCTCATTGGCGTCGTTTTGAGCGCTGCCCTGGGCTTGGGCATGGCCTACAGCGCTGCGGCCACGCTCAAGGCGCAACGCTACGCCAACCTAGAGAGCATGGCAGTGCTGCAAATGCGCGGCTTGCTGGCGGCGCCGCCCACCACTATGAGCGGCTGGTGCACGAGTGGCGCCGGAACGTTTTCATTGCTTTTGAACAACCTCACTGCGGACGGCGAAGCCGTCAGCGGTAGCGCCAACTCGGTGTCCTACACCTTGGATTGCGCGGTGTTTGCCCCCACCGTGACGGGTGCCAGCCAAGGTGCTGCGGTCAGCGTTCAGCGCCCCACCAAGCTCTCTACCAGTGCCCAGGCCAGCAGCCTTGTGGGCGGCGACGGCAAGATCAGTTTCCAGCCTTGAAGCAGTGCTACGGCCAATAATGCGAAATAGAAAAGAAATACAAGCCGGTGAGTCGCTGATTAGCTTGATGGTCGGTTTTTTGATTTCGGCCATCGCGGCGCTGGCCATTCTGTCGATGTTCAAAGTTTCCAGCCGCTATGGCGGCACAGCGGGCCAAGACGCGGCGGCAGATGCACAGCTCTCCTCCGCACTGTTGCGCACCGGGCTTGCCGTGCAAGACGCTGGCTTTAACATTGCTTCAGCGGCCTCAGGAACGCATCTGCGCGTCATTTCGGCTGCAAACCTCAACCTCACCAGCTACGAGCTGTCAGGCACCTATCCTGCGGTGGGCAGCGGCAATGCCGTAGTGTGGGCCATGAACACCACGGGCACGCCACAGTGCGCAGGGCTGTACTTCAGGGACACTAGCGGCGGCCAAGGTGGCTTGTACTACCTAGGGCCAGTAAGCTGTTCCAGTGGCGACGTTTCCGCATGGAACACCCTTACCTGGAACACGACGTCTAAGCCACCCCAGCGCTGGGCTGACCGCCCGGCCTCCCAAACCGGTGCGGGCAATTCGACTGGGGCCTATGACCGGACCAAAATTACCTTCGACGCGGTCAGCACGACCAGCACCACGTGCAAACCGTTTGGTTTGGACGGGGGCAGCAAGAGCGGTAAAGTGGTGCTTACCGTTAGCAGCACCAACCGCAGCGGCGCGCCAGTCAGCGAGCAGCATTGCTTGTTCAACTTCAAATAGCAATGGTTCCTATCAAGTCGCCACTCCACAAGCGCTCGCCAATCGGTGTGGCGGGCGTTTGGGCCGCCCGGCGCCAGCGCGGCGCGGCCACCGTGTTGACGGCGCTGCTCGTGGGCTTGGCGGTGATGGCCAGCACCTTTGCGGTGGTGCAGTATGTGGGTACCAGCCAAGACCAAAGCGTGACCACGCACGCCCAAACCCAGGCCCAGATGAACGCCTGGCTAGGCGCTGAGGTGGTGCGCCAGTACCTGGCGAACCTGACTGTCACGCAGCGCGACAGTTTGCTCACAGCAGTTCAGGCCGGTCCTGCCGCCGGCACGGCGCTAACCCTTTCTACGGGCTCGGACATCATCTTGGCCAAACTAATGAACTCCTCCAGCGCGTCTATTTTCGTAGCCCAGATCACGGGCACCACGGCAGTTGGTAGCAAGGCCCAGTCGAAGGTAACTTTGGATGTGAGGTATGGCGTTGTGTATAAGTCAGGCTTGCCTGACCCCACTACTGCGCTGACCGCAGGCATGAATACCAATCTGTCGGGCAGCGTGGAAGTGAAAGGGAGCACACCAGCGCAGAAGACGTTAAGCATCGACGGCGACCTGGTCTCGCGCGGGTACAGCATCACTGGCGTGGAGACCCTCAACGTTACCGGCACTGCCAACCTTGACAGCTCGGGCGCCTACGGCACCGTCAATTCAAACTGCGATGTTGTTTTCGTCCAAGGGGCATCTGCTTTGATAGTGAATGCCCGCCGCCATATATGCGGAAGCGGAGGCGCCCGCGCGAGCACCCAGGCGACGGCCAACGGCTCCATCAATCTAGCTACCACCGGCAACGGCGGCCTGTCCGCGATTGGCGGCACTTCGTTTACCGACACCTGCTCGGCCACCGGCACGGCGGCCAACGCCGCGACCAATACGGCTGCAACTTGCCCTGGCCCTGATCCCGCAAGAGGCCCGGGAGTGGATATGTACACCAGCTCGAACAGTGGCAGTGCCACCAACGTCACTACCTTGGCCAACGTGTACATCGGGAGCGGCAGCATCGACGACTTGTGGGCGGGCGGTGACCTCTATGTCATTGGCAATAGCAATCCGACCGTTAGTGGAAAAGTCGGTGGCCAGAAAATCGGTGGTAACCATGGCGGCACCGTCACGCCCGGACAACCAGGTCCTTCCATCACGCCGGTAAGCAAGGTGGTTGTCCCCACCAGCACCCCTTTCAACGCGAATGACTATCGCACGTCAGCCAACTATGCTTTCTATCTCAGCGGGACCAAGCTCTTGGTGGACGTCAAAGATGTCAATGGGGTGACGGATGCCACCTACTTGCTCGGCAATCCCAGTGCCAATGCCGGCTACGACAACATTTGTGCTACCACCAACACCGCTTGCAACGGCCAAAACCGCGTCATGAACGTGTGCGCTACGGGGAATGGGTGCATCACACAAAGCAATACCGGGTGGAGGGTGGACCGCGAGCTGCAACCTGGCGTGGTCTGGTTCGACGATGACTTGACCGTGAACAACGGCCCTTACTACAACACCTTTGTCACCACGGGCAACGTCACCACATCCGGCAGCCACTCTGTCTATGCGCCCAACTATGCAGGCTACTCCGGCACGGTGGGCGGCACGGCCTATGCACCCGGCGGGATTTGCACTAGGGCTGACGGAACCGCCATTACCAATTACCCGAGCAATTTTTGCGCCGGCAACGCCTTTAAATCCGCTGCGGCATCAGGGCTGGGCCGTTATGCCTATGCGGCTGGAAGTTTCACCGGCACCTACGCTGCGGCCAACTATGTGGGCGGAAACGTGACGTTTGCCGGAGGAAGCACGGTCTATGGCTATGTGCTAGCGGGCAACGGAGTTACTACATCTGGCAATGTCACTGTCCACGGGTACGTGGTAACACAGGGGCTCAAAGGCAAACAATCTAGCAACGCCTCCAGCGTTGATGGCACTATGGTCATTGATCTCACAAAAATGCCCTCCACACTCTCCGACCCGGACGACCCCGGTAATCCGGGCGGCTCGGGCACCACCGTCACCATTTTGAGTACGCGTTACCTCTAGGCTGCAGCTCGTGTCCAAAAATAGGAGCCGCATCCAGTCCTGAAAAGGAAGAACCGGCGCCTCAGGTAACCGCGTGCTTCCTATTGAAAGCCGCTTGCTTCCATTCCTCAGTTTCTAGCACCTGGCGCAATTGCTCCACCGCGCTCCACACGTCTTCAAAACCGATGTAGAGCGGCGTGAGGCCAAAGCGCAAGATGTCTTTGTGCACGCCGCCGTCGCCCGCGCGGTAGTCGCCAATCACGCCGCGCGCTATCAGCGCTTGCATGATGGCAAACGCGCCCGAGCCCAAAGCGCCGTCTTCTGCGCCGCCTTCGGTGTGTTCGCGCGTCAAACACACCTGCGAGCCGCGCCGGGCGTGGGCGCGCGGTGTGGCGAGCCCCAGCCCAAAGCCTTGGCAGCGGTCTTCCACCAGCGCAATAAACAAATCGGTCAAGGCCAATGACTTGGCGCGCAGCGCCGCCATGCCGCCCAAGGGTTCTGCTGCCTTGAATACGTCCAAGCCGCACTCCAGCAGCGCCAGGCTCACGATGGGCTGGGTGCCGCACAGGTAGCGCTCAATGCCGGGCGCGGGCTGGTAGTCCGGGGTAAAGGCAAACGGCGCCGCATGGCCCCACCAGCCCGACAGCGGCTGCAAAAAAGGCAGGTCGGTGCGCTGCGCGTGGCGGGGGTGGACCCAGACAAAAGCCGGTGCGCCAGGGCCGCCGTTGAGGTACTTGTAGCCGCAGCCCACCGCAAAGTCGGCGCCTGCGCCCGTCAAATCCACCGGCACGGCGCCTGCGCTGTGCGCCAGGTCCCACACCACCAGCGTGCCTGCGGCGTGCGCGGCTTTGGTGACGCCCGCCATGTCGTGCATGGCGCCGGTGCGGTAGTTCACGTGGGTGAGCATCAGCACGGCGGTATCGGCGCCCAGCGCAGCAGCTAGCGCGTCCGGTTCCACCGGTTGGAGGGTGTAGCCGCGCTGTGCGCACAGGCCTTCGGCGATATAGAGGTCGGTCGGAAAATTGCTGCGCTCGCTGACGATGGTGCGCCGCGCCGGCTGGTCTTTGGCAGCGATGGACAGCGCGGCGGACAAGACTTTGAACAGATTGATGGAGGTGGAATCGGTGGCCACCGCTTCGCCGGGGGCTGCGCCTATCAAAGGGGCTATTTTGTTGCCCAGGCGCTGGGGCAGGTCTACCCAGCCTGCCGCGTTCCAGGATCGGATCAGGCCTTGGCCCCATTCTTGGCCCACCACCTGGGCAGCGCGTGAGGGGGCAGTCTTGGGCATGACGCCCAGCGAGTTGCCGTCCAGGTAAATCAGGCCGTCTGGAACAGAGAAAAGTTCGCGCAGCGGGCGCAGGGGGTCGGTGGCGTCGCGCTGCTGGCAGTCGTGCAAGGTGGGCATAGCGCCTAGCCCAATCGGCCCAGCAGCAGGTATTCCATCAGCGCTTTTTGCACGTGCATGCGGTTCTCGGCCTCGTCCCACACTACGCTTTGTGGCCCGTCGATCACCTCGGCGTCCACCTCCTCGCCCCGGTGCGCGGGCAGGCAGTGCATGAACAAGGCGTCTGGCGCGGCGGCGGCCATCATGTCCAGGCTGACGCGCCAGGAGGCAAAGGCTTTCAGGCGCGCCTCGTTTTCGGCTTCAAAGCCCATGCTGGTCCACACGTCGGTGGTGACCAGGTCCGCGCTCGCGCAGGCGCTCAAGGGGTCGGCGAACACCTTGTAGCTATCGGCGCTGCGCAGGCCGGCAATTGACTGGTCAATCTCGTAGCCGCTGGGCGTGCTGACATGCACCGTAAAGCCCAGCAAGTCCGCCGCCTGCAGCCAGGTGTTGGCCATATTGTTGCCGTCCCCCACCCAGGCCACGGTTTTGCCCTGGATGGGGCCACGGTGCTCGATGTAGGTGAAGATGTCGGCAAGGATCTGGCAGGGGTGAAACTCGTTGGTCAGGCCGTTGATCACCGGGACGCGCGAGTGCGCGGCAAAGCGCTCAAGCTTGGTTTGCTCATAGGTGCGAATCATCACGATGTCCGTCATGCGGCTAATCACTTTGGCGCTGTCCTCAATCGGCTCGGCGCGCCCGAGCTGGCTGTCACCCGTGGTCAGGTGCACCACGCTGCCGCCCAGCTGGTACATGCCAGCCTCAAAGCTCACGCGCGTGCGGGTGGAGGCTTTTTCGAAAATCATGGCCAGCGTGCGGTCGGCCAGGCTGTGGTGGCGCTCAAAGTTTTTGAACCTCTTCTTGATCAGCGCCGCACGCTCCAGCACGTACAGGTGCTCTTCGGTCGTGAAGTCGGCAAACTGCAAAAAGTGCCGCACGGGTGGCGCGCCCTTGGGCAGGGTGCTGGGTATGCCTTTGTGCAGCGGGCTCATGCGGATTCCTTCAGCAAGGCGGAAATGAGCGGGCACAAAATGGCGGCCACCTCGTCGGCCTCGGCGGCGGACATGATCAAGGGCGGCACCAGGCGCACTACGGTGTCCGCCGTTACGCTGATCAGCAAACCGGCGTCTGCCGCGCGCTGCACCAGAGCGCTGCAAGGCTTGGCCAGGTCAATACCCAGCATCAGGCCCAGGCCGCGCACTTCTTTCACGCCGCCGCTGGCAAGTTCTGCGGCCAGTCCGGCTTCTAAGGCCGCCTTGAGGTGCGCGCCCACCGTGGCAGCGTTGGCCAACAGGCCGTCGCGCTCCATGATGC
>JARXAU010000022.1 GCA_029865675.1 Rhodoferax sp. | reverse complement strand
GTGGTGTGGCGCGTACGCGAAGCGTTTTTGGACGCCGCCATGCAGGCTATCGACGAAGATTATGGTTCGATGGCGCTCTACTTGGAATCGGGCTTGGGTCTGCACGCGGACGCCCTGGAGCGCTTGCGCGAGCGCTACTTGGCCTAGGGCGGGATTGTGCACACTGTCTGGTTGACGGAAAAACTGACGTACGGCGCAAGGCCACGCTCAACCCGCCATACGCGGCGATCTGCGCTGGGGTCGCCGTCCGCCGGGTCACTGGTCAGGCGATGCGGGCAGACCCCCAGCGCGTCGCGCGCATACCCTCTGCGACGTACGCGTTCGTGATTCAGCGGTGTACCGACGAGCGCACCGCTGATGACACGGTGTCCGCAGTCTGGACGTTGCTGGTTTGGCGCCTGAAGGCGTCGGTCTTGACGGGGTCGTTGCGTTCTAAGCAGTCGTGCAGGGCACGGCGAAAGGCCCCCGTACCCCAGATGCAAATCAGCTTGCACAAGCCGTCGACGCCGCGAAGCGCGTCGATCCAGTGTGGTCAAGGGCGGTCCCTTGCGTGCGCGCGGGCCAGGAAATCGGGTTCCCGGAACTTCATTTCCAGAAAGCGGCCGTTGCTCAGCAGCGCCTGTGCGTCGGCGCTGGCAACATTGCGCACGATCTCGCGCATCTTTTCATCAAGCAAGGCCAGTTGCTCGGCCAAGAGTTGGCGTGCCGTCTTGCCCTCTTTTAGAGTGTGCGTCGTGCGAAAGACCGGCGGCAGTGCGACATAGTTGGCCAGCGTTTCAGGCAGGTAGCGCAGCACCGTCTCGCGCACGGTGTACAGGTCCGCGTCGGCGCCGCGCGTGCCCACCAGGCGCGGCAGCACCTCGGCCACTGACGATTTCACGCTGTCCAGATGCCCGCGCATGTCTGGCGTCAAATGCGGCAGGGCGCGCACGACCACCGTGTCCAGGTGCTCTAGCGTCTGCTCCAAGGTCAGGCTGTCCTCGATGCGGCGTTCGATTTCGGGTGCGCTCCCAAGGCTGCGGCCCAGCAGCCAGCCCACGCCGTAGAGCCCGGCGGTGATGAACAGCCAACCCGGCCCAATAAGACCGGCGAAGAGCAGAAGAGGCCCGGCCAAGGCCAGTGCGCAGCCGGCGATGTTGGCGTTGCCGTAGACGAAGAGCATCAGCCGCAGAGGCAGCGGTCGCCTGGCAGGCGAGACAGCGTTCATTGGTAGCCGCGAATGTCTTTAAAAACCAGGCTCAGCGCCGCCCGGCGGCCGTCGAACACGCGCCCGCCGGTGAGCTGCGCCAGCGTGGCCATCTCGGTGTTGCTGGCCTCGCCAAAGAGAATGGGGAAGATGCGCACCGGCGTGCCGCTGCCCTGCTGCGACTGGAAGGCCGCGAGGTCTGGCCCCGCCGTGTTTTCGCCATCGGTCAGCAGCACCACGCTCACATAGCGCTCAGGATCCCGCTTTTGTTCGTCGGCTGCCAGCGCTTGTGCCTCCAGAAGAGCGGCATAAATGCCGGTGCCACCATTGGCCCGCAAGCCATCGGCGTAGGCCAGCACTTGCTTGCGTGCGGCCTCAAGCGAGCGCGGCTCGAAACCCACGCGCACGGGCGGCTCGACGCGGTCGGAAAAGGCGATCAGCACCACGTTCTCGCGGCTCTGGAAGCGCGTGTAGCGGGCGCTGGCACTGCTGGCGTCCGCGCCGGCCAGTATCTTCAGCGCGCCGCGCATGGCTTCTAGCCGCTCGCCCGCCATGGAGCCGCTGATGTCGAGCACGAAAATCGATGTTGCCGGGCGCCGCCACACGCCCTGGTAGGCGCCCAGCACGGCGTCCACGACGTCGAGCCGGTTCGGGAAGGTGAGTTCGACCACGGCTGCTGTTGGCAGGCCAGCGCCCAAGGGCACATCGGCCACCGCCGGGCGCACAAATTCTTGGGCGCTTAGTTGGCGCTGCACGTCAGCCGCTTTGAAGGCACCGACGAGCCGTGTGTAGTCGTCACGCCGCGCCTCGGCCAGCAGCATCAAGGGGTAGTCGGCTGAGATCACGCCGTCCTTGGGGTAGATCAGCGTCAGCTTGTCGGCGGCGGCCAGCTTTTCGTTGGCGCGCAAGATGACGGCCTCGTAATTGACCATGGCGTCCAGCGCTGCCGGGTCCTTGATAAAGGCCTCGGCCAGCCAGCCCGAGCTGCCGGCGGTGAGCTTCTGGCCCGACAAGAAGGCCTTGAGCACGGCGCCGTCGACCTCCTGCACCGTCAGGTCCTCGGTCTTGCCGGCCACTGCGGAGGCGACGGCGAAGAGGGCGCTCATGCCGGTGTTGCTGCTGGTGGGGTTGGTCATGGCATAGCGCAGGCTGCCGTTGCCAGCGGCCTTGGCAATCTCGGCCCAGCTCGGCGCCTGGGTGGTCCAGCCCAGGGCTTGGGCCTTGGCCTCTTTGACGCCCAATGCCACCCGCGAATAAAACAGTTTCTCGCGCGCCAGAGGCTTCGTGGTCAGCGCCAGCGAGGGGTAGGCCCCGTTGGCCGGCAGCATGGCGTCAAAGGCCTCACCGGCGTTGACGCGCTCCACGATGTCCAGCGTGCCGGCATAGCTCAAATGCAGGTCCAGGCCCACGCTGCTGGCTGCGGCCTTGAGCGCGGGCTCCAGGTCACGCACCTCAGAACCTGCCAGCACCTTGAATACCTTGGCCGCCGGTGCCGCAGCAGCCGGTGGCGCTTCTTGCTTTTTGCCGCAGGCGTTCAGGCCCAGAAGCATCGCCAGGCCGGCCGCCACCGCCAGGGCGCCCAGGCCACGGCGGCGGCGCAGCGCAAGGGCTGGTGTCACAGCCGCACCTCGGTGCTGGTGGACAAGGCCTGTGCGCTTTCCTGGCGTCGCACGCGGTCAAGGTAGGTGCGTGACTTGTCCAGTTCGCCACTCAAGGTGTCCACCGTGGTCTGCATCGAACTCAGCGCCTTGGTCTTGAAGTCGGCAATCGCGTCCATGCTCTGGTAGACGTTGGCAAAGGCCAGCTGCAGCTTGGCGATGTCGATGGTGCTGCTGGCGGCCTGCGTGTGGATGGCCGTGCTCTGGTCGCGCAGCATTTCGCTGGTGCTGGCGATCAGGTTGCCAGTGGTGGTGTTGAGCGCGCTGATCTGGTCGAGCACCAGCTTCTGGTTGGCCAGGGCCTGGGCCACGATGACCGCCGTGCGCAGCGCCGACACGGTGGTGGTGGTGGCACGGTCCACGCCCTTCATCAGCTCCAGGTTGTTCTTGCGGATCAGGTCCAGCGCCAGGTAGCCTTGGATATTGACCGCCATCTGCGTCAACAGGTCGGTGACCTTCTGGCGGGTGTAGAACAGCATTTCCTCGCGCACCACGCGCGCCTTCTCGGGGTCGGACGCCTCCAGCGCCACGGCGCGCGCAGCAAGCTCGCCGTCGAGCTTTTTGCCAATGTGGATGTACTTCTCCAGCCGCTCCATCAGGCCCCAGAGGTTGGCTTTTTCCGTCTCGATGGCGGCGTTGTCGCGCAGCAGCTCGTCCTTGCCGCGCTTGAGCGACTCAATGATGGCGTTGAGGTGCGCCTGGCTGCTCTGGTATTTGTCAAAGTAGTCGACCAGCTTGTTGCCCATGGGGATGAAGCCCAGCAGCTTGCGCGCCGAGAACAAGTCGCCCTGGCGCGAGGGGTCTAGGGCCTCGATCTGGCGGCGCAGGTCGACCAGGCCCTTGCCGATTTCGGCGCCCTTGTCGAACAGACCGTTCTCCAGCGACTTCACGGGCCTCTCCAGCATGCGGTTGGACACCGAGGCCGAAGCCTCAATGTCCTTCACGCCCATGCTGTGGATGCGCTCCACAGCCTCCTTGAACTTCGGGTCTTGGCTGTCGTGCGCGGTGATGTCGTCGATGAACTGGCGCACCTGCGTGTCCAGCGCATTCACGTCCTCGGCCCTCAAGCGCACGCGGCCGCTGGCCGACTCCACCGGCACAGCCGCCACGGCGGCAGGTGGCTCCAGCGTAAAGCTCTGCGGCGGCGTGAGTTCGGTGGCCACAGGCGGGGTGAGCGGTGTGTTCATGGGGGTGTCCTTACTTGAAGCGGGCCTCAATGGCCACAGTCATGCGTTCCAGCCACTCGTGGCTGGGCGGGTCGATCACGTCGACGAGCACCTCGGGCACGGCAATGCCGCGCTGCGCCCACAACTCGGGGCCGCGCCGCTCGCCGCCGGTGCGGTAGCCGTACTCGTGGGCCAGGGCGCGCAAGGCCGGGTCGTTTTCGAGCACCGTGCCCAGGCGTACGCCTGCGGGCGTGTAGGGCACCAGCACATGCTTGGAATACACGGTGGGCTTGGGGTACATCACGACCATGCCGCCCGCGTCATTGCTCTTGAGCTTGTCCGGGTGCTTGAGCCAGAACTCGATCAGCTGCGACTCGTAGGCCATGAGCAGCGGCGCCTTGCCCATGCCCAGGGCCAGGTAGTCCTCGAAAGGCCCGGCAGAAGACTGTTCTTGGAAGCCCTGGCGCAGAAACAGCGGCGCCACCACCGGCAGCACGCGGTCGACGTCCTCTTGGCTTTGCACGATCTGCTGCTTGTTGGCCAGGTAGCTGGCCAGCGCCAGGTACATGGCTGCACTGTTGGAGGTACGCACGTCGGTGGAGTTCACGAGCACGGCCTTGCTGGTGGCGAAGGCCTCGCTTTTTTTGAGCTCGCGCCAGCGTGTGCCTTTGTCCACCAGCGCCATCAGGGCAGGCAGGTCAACGACGTAGTAGATGTCGCCCTGGCGTTCGGCGATGCCGTTGGCCACCAAGATTTCGGCGATGGGTCGCCAACTGGCAAACACCATGGGCGTGTAAAAAGGGTTAAAGACGGCAGCCGCCTTGGCCTGTGCCTTCAGTTGCGCAGCCGCTGGCGCGCCTGAGGGGAAGCCGAAGTCGTACTTGCTGGCGTCATAGCGGGCGGCAATGGCGCGGGAACCGGCTTTTTCGACGCTGACGGTAATGCCCTGCGCGGCCAGGGCTTTGACGACGCGCGGGTCGGCAAAGTAGGCCTCTTTCTCGGAACCGATAAGCCCGCGCGCGCTCACCTGACGGGCTGCTTCTAGCTTGGCAGTCTGCTCAGCCGTGCGTTCGTCGACGACGCGGCTGTTGGAATACCAGATGCCGCCACCCACGCCGCCCAGCAGCAACAAGGCCAGGGCGGGGGCCACCAACTTTCGGACTTCCAAGAATGTTCTCCTTGTGGACTTCGGTAGTTGCTCTGGGGCAGACTCCAAAGGCAAACTGCTTGCCAAATATCTTATCAGTACAATATGCGATCTCGGACCGTCACCCTGACGACGCCGTCACAGCCTGTGATGCCCTCGGAGAATCCAGGTTCGCAAGCCGCCCGTACTCGACCGACAATGGCATCTTCATCGCCGCGACTCGCCGATGACGCGTAGGTGGTAGATCCGTATGGACTTCCTCGATTGCCATGGGTTCGCTATTCGTGGAAGCATCTTTTTCCACCGCACCTCGGTGACAGACCCCAGCCCAGTTTTCAGGCGTAATTGCAGCCTCCGACGCCGAGCGTCAGACGCACGGTCCCAAGCCCCATATTCACCCTGACCAAACGCCATGAAACTTCGCCCCACCCTTGATTTTTTGCTCAACGACTGGCTCAAAACCACGGATCTGACGCAGCGCGCGCGCTTTAGCGACCATTCGCGTGACACCTTTGACGCGGTGCTGGACACCTGCGAGCGCATTGCGCGCGAGAAATTTGCGCCCTTTAACCGCCTGGTGGACGTGCAAGAGCCGCACTTTGACGGCGAAAAAGTCATCCTGCCCCAGGCCACGCACGACGCGGCCAAGGCCTATGCCGAGTCGGGCATGCTCAGCGCCTCGCAAGACTTTGAGATGGGCGGCATGCAGCTGCCCTACAGCGTGGAGGCTGCGGCCAACTCGTTTTTCGCCTGCGCCTCGGTCAGCATTGGCTCGGGCATGCTGACCACCGGCAACGCCAATTTGCTGATGGTGCACGGCACGGCGCTGCAAAAAGAGGTGTTTGCTAAGAACGAATTCAACGGCCGCTTCTCCGGCACCATGTGCCTGAGCGAGCCCCAGGCTGGCTCCAGCTTGTCAGACATCACCACCCGTGCCGTGCCCGATGGCGCAGACTTTGAGTCCGAGCCCCTGGGCGCGCGCTACCGCCTTAAGGGCAACAAGATGTGGATATCGAGTGGCGAGCACGAGCTGTCCGAGAACATCATCCACCTGGTGCTGGCCAAAATTCCCGACGCCAATGGCGCGCTGGTGCCCGGCACACGCGGCATTTCGCTCTTTATCGTGCCCAAAAAGCTGGTGGGCACGGACGGCGAACTTACCGGAGTGCGCAACGACGTGGCCCTGGCGGGCCTGAACCACAAGCTGGGCTGGCGCGGCACCACTAACACCTTGCTCAATTTTGGCGAGGGCAAATACCCGGTGGATGCGCAGTCCGGCGGCCCCTATGGCAACGGCGCAGGCGCCGTGGGCTACCTGGTTGGCAAGCCCGGCGATGGCCTGCGCTGCATGTTCCACATGATGAACGAGGCGCGCATTGGCGTGGGCATTGCGGCCACCATGCTCGGGCTGGCCGGTTACTACGCCAGCCTGGACTACGCCAAAAATCGGCCCCAGGGTCGGCCTCTACAGGCCCCCACGCTCCGCGCTGACGCGTCGTCGCTGCCCCCCGAGGGGGCGAACTCCGCCTTGGGGCGGTCCGGCGGCGGAGTTGCCGGCGCAGGCGGCAAAGACGCCTCGCAGCCCCAGGTGCGCATCATTGAACACAGCGATGTGCGCCGCATGCTGTTGGCGCAAAAGTCGTATGGCGAAGGCGCGCTGGCCCTTGCCTTGTATTGCGCCCGCTTGGTGGATGAACAACACACCGCTGACGCCGCCGCTGCCGACGAAGCCCGCCTTCTGCTCGAAGTGCTCACGCCCATTGCCAAAAGCTGGCCCAGCGAGTGGTGCCTGGAGGCCAATTCGCTGGCCATCCAGGTGCATGGCGGCTACGGCTATACGCGCGACTTTTCGGTGGAGCAATACTGGCGCGACAACCGCTTGAACATGATCCACGAGGGCACCCATGGCATCCAGGCCATGGACCTGTTAGGGCGCAAGGTGCTGATGGAAAACGGGCGCGGCATGCAGCTGCTGGCCGCGCGCATGCAAGCCACCATGGCGCGCGCCGCGCCCAACGCGCTGCTCGCGCCCTATGCCGACGCGCTGGGCAAAGCCCTGGCTAAGGTGGGTGCTGCCACGCAAGCGGCCTGGTCTACCGGCGCCCCCACCGAGGCGCTGGCCAACGCGGTGCCCTATATGCAGGCCTTTGGCCACACGGTGCTGGCCTGGATTTGGCTGGAAGTGTCCCTGGCCACGCTAGAGAGCGACCCAAGCCAAGCCCAGTCCGCAAGCCAAGGCCGCCTGGGCGCCGCGCGCTTCTTCTTCCACTACGAGCTGCCCAAAATCGGCGCCTGGCTGAATGTGGTGGCATCGCGCGACATGACCTGTGCAACGCTTTCCGAGGACGCTTTCTGATGGCTTTTCTCAAAAAATACAACGGCACCGCTGACCCGCGCCTGCTGCGCATTGAGCGCTGGGCCTGGATATTGATTTACGGCGGGCTACTGGCTTGCGTGCTGTCGTACTTCATGCCCGCAGTCCCTGAGGGCGGCTTCAGTTTGCTTACCGCCTGTGGCTTGCTCGCAGTGGCTTTGGGGGCCGCGCTCATTGTGGTGCGTTCCCGACTGCACGGCGAGTAGCCGCGCCCAGCGTATCGCTGCGGCGACAGTTGCCAGAGCGCCTGCGGCGACACAATCAATTACGTTTTTTGACCCCCTGTAACTTTCATGAAGGTGCGCAGCACCCCAATCATGGGAGTTCATTCACCTTAACTTGAGGAATTCGCATGACGCGCACCATCCAACAACTGTTTGATTTGACCGGAAAAACCGCCCTGGTCACCGGTGGCTCCCGCGGCCTGGGCTTGCAAATGGCGCACGCTTTGGGCGAGGCCGGGGCCAAGGTATTGATCACTTCGCGCAAGGCCGAAGACCTGGAGCAAGCTGTTGTCGAGCTTCAAGC
>JARXAU010000002.1 GCA_029865675.1 Rhodoferax sp. | reverse complement strand
ACCGGTGGCCGTGCGTCGCGCGTTTCAAGCAGCAACCGCCGGACATTGCGAGGCGCCCCGGCGGAGCGCGCCGGTAGAGGGCGGCGTCAGATTCCTCGCGCTGCGCACCCTTTTGCTCAAGGTAAAGGAACTTTCATGATTGGGGGTGCTGCGCACCTTCATGAAAGTTAGCCCGCGCTCGAATCAGCGCGCTGCTGGCGCAGTTGCCAGGCGATATGCGCCAGCAGTGCCAAAAACACGACAGTGCCGCCCAGCAGCGTGCGCTGGCTGGGCACCTCGTTATGCACCAGCCACACCCACAGCGGCCCGAGCACCGGCTCTGCAATGCCAATGAGCGCCGCCATGGCTGAGGGCAGCAGGCGCACCCCGGTCACAAACAGTGCCAAACCCAGGCCGAGGTTGAGCGCGCCAAAGGCAAATAGCAGCATTGCGTCCACCGCGCTTACTGCAAACCCCTGGGTCATGGCGCCCGACACGCACGCCGCAATCAGTGTGCCGAGACAAACGGCTGGCATCATGGCCACGTGGGCGTGGCGCCGGGTGATCACCGTGGCAGCGGCAAAGGCCAGGGCCACCATCAAGGCCAGTCCGTCGCCGATAGGCGAAACATTTCCCCCTAAAGACTCCGAGACCATCACAGCCACACCGCCAATTACAGCGGCAATTGCGATCCAAGTGGCGCGTGGAACGTGCTCGCGAAACAGCAAAAATGCCATCAGCGCCGCCATCAGCGGCACACCCGCTTGCAGCAGCAGCACGTTGGCCACCGTGGTGTACGACAAGGCGACTACAAAGCAGGTGGACGCGGTGGCAAAGCACAGGCCCACGCCCACGCCCGCCCAGCCCATGGCCCGAAAAAGGCGCTGCGTGCCCTGGCGCCCGTGTTGCCAGAGCATGAATGCCAGTAAAAAAGCGCTGGCGAACACCGAGCGCCAAAACACCACCGTCCAGCTGTCGCTCACGGTCAGGTAGCGCGCAATGGCGCCGCCAAAGCTCCATACCGTGGCCGAGCCCAAGACCAGGCACGCGCCGCGCACGTCCAACTGTTTGGACTGCACGGCTTATTCCACGCCCAGGCGTTGGATGAGCTCGATCTTGTAGCCGTCCGGGTCGGTAATGAAGGCAATG
Source organism: Rhodoferax sp. (assembly GCA_029865675.1). GTDB lineage: Bacteria > Pseudomonadota > Gammaproteobacteria > Burkholderiales > Burkholderiaceae_C > Allorhodoferax. The sequence goes on along the minus strand of JARXAU010000002.1, from coordinate 5,133 downwards.
TGGGTTGTGCCGCCTTGCACTGGTCCGGGTGCGCGGGTGACGTTGCCGCCAGCGGCTTGGATGCGCTCGCAAGCGGCATAAATATCGCTCATGCCCAGCGCGATATGGCCGTAGGCCGTGCCCATGTCATAACTCTCCACGCCCCAGTTGTAGGTGAGTTCAATCTCGGCGTGGTCAGGGTTGCTGCCAAAGCCGATGAAGGCAAGCGTGTACTTGTAAGCGGGGTTTTCTGAGGTGCGCAGCAGCTTCATGCCGATCACCTGGGTGTAGAAATCGATGGAGCGCTGGAGATTGCCAACGCGCAACATGGTGTGGAGGATTTTCATGGGCGGCATTGTCGCCCAGACCTTGGCTTAGCTATCCCAATCGCGCGTCGGCCACAATCGTGACCATGACCCAATTTACCAAGACCGTTTTGTTCACCGACACCGATGGCCGCGCGCGTTTCAAGGAGGAGATCATCCCCTTGCTGCACGGCACGCCCCAAACCCTGTTGTCGGAAGTATTTGCCAGCGGCGGCTACCAGTTGCGCACCAGCCCGGTGGGCTTTCGCAGCACATTCCATTGCACGGGCGCGCCGCAGTGGGTGTTTGTTTTGGGCGGGCAGATGGAGATTGGTTTGCAGGGCGGGGAGTCCCGCGTTTTTGGCCCCGGCGAGCATTTTTTCAGCGCCGATGTGCTGCCCGAGGGCGTGGCCTTTGACGCGGCAGTCCACGGCCACTGGAGCCGCCAGGTGGGTGATGTGCCGCTGGTGACGCTGTTTGTGCGGGCCTGAAGCGACAAAGCAAAAGGGCTCCGAAGAGCCCTTTGGGTGGGTTGAACGCTAAGACGCTTTAACTTTCATGACGGTGCGCAGCACCCGCAATCATGAAAGTTCTTCCACGTTACCGACCAGCAGGTCCCCGGTTACCGCCAGGGCCACCGCGTCCACGGCCGCCTCCGCCTCCGCCTCCGCCTCCATATCCGCCACCACCGCCACCACCACCACCATTGCGGTTGTTGCCTTGGTAGCCACCGCCACGGCGCGCGCCGCGTTCGGCCATCAGGTCCACGCTGGTGCGCATGGGGTCTGGCTGGCCGCCAGGCGCGCGGGGCACGCGGGGTTCGCTGGGGAAGCTGGACATTCTGTCTTGCCCCATACGCGGGCGCGCAGCGTGGGCGTCGTGTGAGCGGGGAGGTTGGTCTTCGTGGCGGCCGGGGCCGTCGTCATCCCGGGGAAATCCGGCATCGCGTGGGGCGCTGCGGGGTGCGTTGCGTGGGCCGTTGTTGGGGCCGTTGTTGGGGCCGTTGCGTCCGCCACCGCCATTGCCGCCGCCTCGGGGTCCTTGGGCCTGGCGCTGTCCGCCGCCACCGCCACCGTTCCCACCGCCACGATTGCCGCCGCCGTTGGCGCCTGGGCCTTTGCTCTCACGCACGCGGGTCAGCATCTCGGTGCGCGCTGCTTTGGCCGCGGCTTGCATCACGTCGCGGCTGGGCGGTTTGCCTGCGCCTCCCCAAATGGTTTGGCGGCCCATGGCAATGGGTTCGGCGCGCTCGCCGGGTTCGGGCGCAAAGCCTTCGACCACCACTACTTCAATGTTTTGCTTGGTGAAGCGCTCAATGTCTTGCATAAAGCCTTCTTCGTCCAGGCACACCAGGTTGACCGCTGCGCCGTCAGCGCCCGCGCGCCCGGTGCGGCCAATGCGGTGCACATAGTCTTCGCTCACATTGGGGATTTCGTAGTTCACCACGTGCGGCAGGTCGTCAATGTCAATGCCGCGCGCGGCAATGTCGGTGGCTACCAGGGCGCGCACGTCGCCGCTTTTGAAGCCCGCCAGCGCCTGGGTGCGTGCCGCCTGGCTTTTGTTGCCGTGCAGGGCCATGGCAGAAATGCCGTTCTTTTCCAGAAACTCGGCCACGTTGTTGGCGCCAAATTTGGTGCGGGTGAACACCAGCACCTGGCTCCAGTTGTGGGTGTTGATGATGTGGGCTAGCAGTGCCTTCTTCTTGCCCCGGCCCACCGGGTGGATGACCTGGGTGATGCGCTGCACCGTGGTGTTGCGCGGCGTGACTTGCACGCTTTGCGGGTTTTTTAGCAGGTTGTTGGCCAGGTCGCGGATCTCGTCGCTGAAGGTGGCCGAGAACAACAGGCTTTGCTTGTCGCGCGGCACCAGGGCCAGCACTTTTTTCACGTCATGGACAAAGCCCATGTCGAGCATGCGGTCCGCCTCGTCGAGCACCAAAATTTGCACCTGGCCCAGGTCCAGCATGCCTTGTTGCTGCAGGTCCAGCAGGCGGCCGGGGGTGGCCACCAGCAGGTCCACGCCTTTTTTGAGTTTGGAGATTTGCGGGTTCATGCCCACGCCGCCAAAAATCACGGTGCTGGTCAGGTCCAGGTATTTGCCGTACGTGCGTATGCTTTCTTCCACCTGGGCCGCGAGTTCGCGGGTGGGCGTGAGCACCAGGGCGCGGATGCCGATGCCGCCAAACTTGTTTTTGGCGGCCGGCGTGGTGGACAGGCGCTGCAGCATGGGCAGCGTGAACGCCGCTGTTTTGCCCGTGCCGGTTTGCGCGCCGCCCAACAGGTCGTGGCCGGCCAAGACAAGCGGGATCGCTTGGGCTTGAATAGCGGTAGGGGTCTCGTAGCCCTGTTCCAGCACGGCTTTGAGGATGGCAGGCGCCAGATTCAATTCATTGAAGTTCATAAAGAAGCATCCCTTGAGCGGATGCGTACGTACCGGCCTATCCCTTGGAGGTTTCCAAACGGTCAGTCAAAGGCAGGTAGATTCAAAAATGGGACGAACCGCTTTGGTTGCTGTCCCCAGCATGGTGCTGTGCTTGCGGGCAACTGAAACTCCGCGAAGGTGGCGGATTGTCGCACGCCAGGCCAGCAAGCCTGACCATAGGCCTGGCCATCAGCCGTACCCGGCGAAAAAGCACCGCCGCGCGGCGGGGCCTGGCAGTCGATAATGCGGCCCTCCCACCCTTTGACTCTTTCCAGAACACTGCAATGGCCCAATACGTTTTTTCCATGAACCGCGTCGGCAAGATCGTGCCGCCCAAGCGCCACATTTTGAAAGATGTGTCCCTGAGTTTCTTTCCCGGCGCCAAGATTGGTGTGCTCGGTACCAATGGTTCAGGCAAGTCCACGTTGCTCAAAATCATGGCCGGGCTGGACAAGGAAATCGAAGGTGAAGCCATTCCCATGGCCGGTCTCAACATTGGCTATTTGCCCCAAGAACCCCAGTTGGACCCCACCCAGACGGTGCGTGAAAGTGTGGAAGCGGGCATGGGCAAAGTGTTTAGCGCCAAAGCCCGCCTGGAAGAGGTGTACACCGCCTATGGCGAAGAGGGTGCCGACTTTGACGCGCTGGCCGCGGAACAGGCCGAGTTAGAGGCCATCATCGCCACCGCAGGCACGGACTCCGAGCACCAGTTGGAGATAGCCGCCGACGCGCTGCGCTTACCAGCGTGGGATGCCAATATTGGCGTGTTGTCCGGCGGTGAAAAGCGCCGCGTGGCGCTGTGCCGCTTGCTCTTGTCCAAGCCCGACATGCTGCTGCTTGACGAGCCGACCAACCACTTGGACGCTGAATCTGTGGACTGGCTGGAGCAGTTTTTGCAGCGCTACCCCGGCACCGTGGTCGCCATTACCCATGACCGCTACTTCTTGGACAACGCCGCTGAGTGGATTTTGGAGATGGACCGGGGCTCGGGCATTCCTTACAAAGGCAATTACAGCGACTGGTTGACCCAAAAACAAGCGCGCCTGGAAGCTGAGCAAAAAGGCGAAGAGTCCCGCGCTAAGGCCTTAAAGAAAGAGCTTGAATGGTCCCGCCAAAACCCCAAGGCCCGCCAGGCCAAGAGCAAAGCCCGCCTGGCCCGTTTTGAAGAACTGAGCGACTTTGAGTACCAAAAGCGCAACGAAACCAACGAAATCTTCATCCCCGTGGCGGACCGCCTGGGCCAGGAAGTGATTGAGTTTGTGAACGTCACCAAGTCCTTTGGCGACCGTGTGTTGATTGACGACTTGAGCTTCAAAGTGCCGCCCGGTGCCATTGTCGGCATCATCGGCCCCAACGGCGCGGGTAAGTCAACCCTATTCAAAATGATTGCCGGGCGCGAAAAGCCCGATTCGGGCGAGGTGAAAATCGGCCAGACCGTGAAGATGGCCTTCGTCGACCAAAACCGCGACGACCTGGCCAACGAGAAAACCGTCTGGGAAGACGTCTCTGGCGGCCTGGACATTCTGAACGTGGGCAAGTTCCAGATGGCCAGCCGCTTAAACTGCGGGCGCTTTAACTTCAACGGTGCGGCCCAGCAAAAGCGCGTGGGCACACTCTCCGGCGGTGAACGCGGTCGCTAGCACCTGGCCAAAACCCTGATTGCTGGTGGCAATGTGCTCATGCTCGACGAGCCGTCCAACGACTTGGACGTGGAAACCCTGCGCGCGCTCGAAGACGCGCTCTTGGAGTTTGCGGGCACGCTAATGGTGATTAGCCACGACCGCTGGTTCTTGGACCGCATTGCCACCCACATCCTGGCCTGCGAGGGAGACAGCCACTGGGTGTACTTTGACGGCAACTACCAGGAGTACGAGGCCGACAAGAAACGCCGCCTGGGTGAGGAGGGCGCCAAGCCCAAGCGCATGCGCTTCAAGGCGCTGAAGTAAGCCACCTCCAAACCCAAAAAAGCCGCTCGGGTGACCAAGCGGCTTTTTTGCATTCAACCGCTGCTCCAGTGCCAGACTTGGCTATTGCATTAGTGAGCGCACCTCAGTGAGCGTACGGCAACCGTTGGCATAATATGCCAATCATTCTTCTGGAGATCAAAATGCCAACCCGCAACGTCGTTTTGACCAGCCACCAAGCGGTCGTCGTGGAGCAGCTTGTGCGCAGTGGCCGTTACCAAAACGCCAGCGAAGTGTTGCGAGACGGCTTGCGCTTGGTCGAGCAGCGTGAGGCCGAGGACGCGGCGCGCCTGATCGCACTGCGCAAGGCCGTGGTGGTAGGCGTCGCAGATTTCGAGCAAGACCAATTCACCGCGTTGGACACGGCTGAGGCCATTGCCACCCACCTCGCCGCAGTGGCAGCCCAGGCGATCGGTGTTCCATGAACGCGGATTGGATGGTCAGGCTCGGGCAACAGGCCGAGC
>JARXAU010000228.1 GCA_029865675.1 Rhodoferax sp. | reverse complement strand
AGCTCTTGTTCCAGCTGGGCCACGTTGTGTTCGTTGGCGGCCAGTTGTGCGGCGGGGCGCGTTAAGTCTTGTAGACCCACCTCCAGCTCGCGCAAGAACGCATCAATGTGGGGGCCTGCGGTGTTGTGGGTGTGCAGCTCGGCGTAGACCACAAAATTGGTGACCAGCTGATTTGTTTGTTTGGCTTTACTCAATTCCCGCAAGGACCAGTGGAGCCAGAGGGGGTCGTTATGGATCACGTCCACAAAGACGTTGGTGTCCACCAAGATCATGGTGTGTTCCAGTCGTCGCCCCGTGTCATCCGCATCAGATCGTCGGCGCTCATGCCGTCTTTGGCGATGCCAATGAATGCGCGAATCGGGTCGTCCGGTGACAAAAAAGACAGGTCCGATTCAGCAGCGGAGGGGCTTTGCTTTGTAGCCGTGCTGAGCCATTGCGCAAGCGCTTCTTGAACCACTTGCGACTTGGTCATGTGCATTTGCTTGCAATACGCGTTGAGGTTTTTTTCGATGGTTGGGCTAAGGCGAACTGAGAGCATGGCAACTCCTTGTCATACAGATTTTGCGAGTGTATTGCAGGCTTTAGATCCCCCGCAGGCCACGGAGTTCAGTCCTAAGAATGTTCAGTCCTACGGGCCACCAACCCTTATGCTTTGCACCGCCCCGTTTGTATCGAACTCACCCATTTCGGAGACCGCCCATGAACGCCCCCACCGCCCCGCACGCGCTGCTGCCCCAGATCCACCAGCGCGACGTCCCGTCCGAACTCATTGCCGCGCTCAAGGCGCAATTTGGCATGCGTTGTTCCACCGCGCTGGCGGTGCGTGAGCAGCACGGTCGCGATGAGTCGGTGTTTGACGTGCCGCCCCCGGCCGCCGTGGTGTTTGCCGAGTCCACCGCCGACGTGGCCGCCGCTGTGGGCTTGGCGGCGCAATACCGGGTGCCGGTGATTCCTTTCGGCGTGGGCTCGTCCTTGGAGGGCCATTTGCTGGCGGTGCAAGGCGGCATCAGCATCGACCTGGGCCGCATGAACCAGATTGTGGCCACCCACCCCGAAGACCTGACTGTCACCGTGCAGCCGGGCGTGACGCGCAAACAACTCAATGAAGCGCTGAAAAGCAGCGGCCTGTTTTTCCCGATTGACCCGGGCGCCGATGCGTCCCTGGGCGGCATGTGCGCCACGCGCGCCAGCGGCACCAACGCCGTGCGCTACGGCACCATGCGCGAGAACGTGCTGCGCTTAGAGGTGGTCACCGCCAGCGGCGCGGTGGTACGCACCGGCACCCGGGCGCGCAAATCAGCGGCGGGCTACGACCTGACGCGCCTGATGGTGGGCAGCGAGGGCACGCTGGGCGTGATGACCGAGATCACCCTCAAGGTCTACCCGCTGCCCGAGGCAGTAATGGCCGCCACCTGCGCTTTCTCCTCGCTGGCCGATGCGGTCAAGACCACGATTGCCATCATCCAGATGGGCGTGCCGATTGCGCGCTGCGAGCTGCTAGACGGCAACACGGTGCGCATCGTCAACCAGCATTCCAAGCTCGGGCTGACTGAGGGCCCGATGATGCTGATGGAATTCCACGGGTCGCCAGCCAGCGTTCAAGAACAGATTGCCACGGTGCAAGACATCGTTAATGACCACCAGGGCCAGGGCTTTGCATGGGCCAGCACGCCCGAAGAGCGCACCCGGCTGTGGACCGCGCGGCACAACGCCTACTTTGCCGGCGTGCAGTCGCGCCCGGGTTGCCGCTGCATCACCACCGACACCTGCCTGCCGATTTCCAAGCTGGCCGACGCCTTGCTCGATTCGGTAGACGAGGCCAATGCCGCAGGCATTCCCTACTTTATGGTGGGCCATGTGGGCGATGGCAATTTCCACATGGGTTATTTGATTGACCCCAACAGTGCCTCGGAGCGCGAAACGGCCGAACACCTCAACGGCTTGCTGGTAGCACGCGCGCTGCGCTTGGGCGGCACTTGCACCGGCGAACATGGCGTGGGCCTGCACAAAATGGACTTTTTGGTGGCCGAGACCGGCGCAGGCGCGGTGGACATGATGCGCGCCATCAAAGCCGCCCTGGACCCGCACGACATCATGAATCCGGGCAAAATTTTTGCGCTTTAGCCGCACATACTTCAGGGCCGCTCTTGGATTCCTAACAACGCGCGAGCGCTGACTTTTGAAGCGAGCGGCGGCGGCCCATTTGACGACCATGCAAGGCCACCCGCACCTTGAACCCTAACGGAGTAAACACTATGCGCAAACTACTCGCCTCACTGGGCGTACTTTTGGCCTTGGCCCTGAACGGCTGCGGCTACAACAGCCTGCAAAGCAGCGACGAGCAGATCAAAGCGAGCTGGTCCGAGGTGCTCAACCAGTACCAGCGCCGCGCGGACCTGGTGCCCAACCTGGTCAGCACCGTCAAAGGCGAGGCCAAGTTTGAGCAAGACACCCTGACCAAAGTGGTCGACGCGCGCGCGCGGGCCACGTCCATTCAAGCCACGCCCGAGCTGGTGAACGACCCGGCCGCCTTCCAGCGCTTTCAGCAAGCGCAAGGCCAGCTCAGCGGCGCCCTGTCGCGCTTGCTGGTGGTGGCAGAAAACTACCCCAACCTCAAGGCCAACCAGGCCTTTCGCGATTTGCAGGCCCAGCTTGAAGGCACCGAGAACCGCATTACCGTGGCCCGCAATCGCTATATCAAGGCGGTGCAGGAATACAACGTGACGGTGCGCTCCTTCCCCACCAACCTCACCGCCATGGCTTTTGGCATGAAACAAAAAGCCAACTTCACTGTAGAGAACGAAAAAGAAATTTCCAAGCCACCCGCCGTGAGCTTTGACGCTGCGCCTGCCGCGCCAGGAGCCGCCAAGTGAGCTTGGCTCGCGCCTTGCGCCGCGCGCTGGCTGGGGCAGCGCTAGCGTGGCTTTGGCTGGCGCTGCTGGTGCCAGTCGCGATGGCGCAGGTGGCGGTGCCGCCTTTGGTAGGCCACGTCACCGACCAGACGGGCACTTTAAGCGCCGCGCAGCAGGCCGCCCTGGAGCAAACCTTGCGCGCTTTTGAAGCCCGCAAAGGCAGTCAACTGGCCGTGCTGCTGGTGCCCACCACCGCGCCCGAGGACATAGAGCAATACGCCCTGCGCGTGGCCGAACAATGGAAGCTGGGGCGCGCCAAGGTGGACGACGGCGCCATTTTGGTAGTGGCCAAGAACGACCGCACGCTGCGCCTGGAAGTGGGCTACGGCCTGGAGGGCGCGCTCTCTGACATCACCAGCAAACGCATCGTCAGCGACACCATAGTCCCGCGCTTCAAGCAGGGCGACTATTACGGCGGCATTGATGCAGGTGTGGCGCAAATCATCCGGGTGATCGACGGCGAGCCTTTGCCCCCACCCCAGCGCGCCGCTGCGAACCCGTTTGACCAAGTGCGCCACATGGCGCCTTTTCTGATGGTTGCGGCGCTGGTGGTGGGAGGCGTGCTGCGCAGCGCCTTGGGCAAGTTGCCGGGGTCTTTGCTAACCGGTGTGCTGGTGGGTGCAGTGGCTTGGTTCTTGATAGGCGCAGTGCTGTGGGCTGCGCTGGCCGGGCTGGCGGCTGTGGTTGCGACCTTGCTGGGCAGTAGCGCGGGATTGCGCGGAGTGGGGGGCCTGGCAGGCGGCGGACGCGGGGGCTTTGGTGGAGGTGGCTTTCGCGGCGGTGGCGGTGGTTTTGGCGGCGGCGGCGCGTCGGGCAGGTGGTAGCCATGGACATTTCACGCCTTGTCAAACACCTGTTTTTTTCCGAGCGGCGCACTGCGCGCGCTTTCTTGCGCCAGGGGCTGGCCGCCATCGAGGCTGCCATCCAGGCCAGCGAAGCCAGCCATGCCGGCGAGATTTGCTTTGCCGTGGAGGGCGGCTTGGACGGCCTGCCCCTGTTCAATGGGCAAACCGCGCGCGAACGTGCTATTGAGGTGTTCTCGCAACTGCGGGTGTGGGACACCGCGCACAACAATGGCGTGCTGATTTACGTGCTGCTGGCCGACCAGGCGGTTGAAATCGTGGCCGACCGGGGTATTCATGCCTACGCGGGCGACGCCACCTGGGAGGCTATTTGCCAGCAGATGGAGCGTGCGTTTGCGAGAGCGGACTACCAGGGTGGGGCAAGGGAGGGTATCGAGGCGGTGGCAGCGTGTCTGCGCGACCACTTTCCCCATGGCGGTCACCGCGCCAACGAGTTGTCCAACGCGCCTGTAGTTTTCAATTGAGCCAGGCAGTCCAACAGTCGCCCGCTCTGGTGCAGGGCGGGAATAAATCCGCTAAGCGCCCAACAAACTTGCCAGCGAGGCGCGAACTGCGCTTACATCGTTGCCCGCCAGTTTGCCGAGTTCTCCACGCACCAGCCTGTGGTCCAGGGTGAAAAGCTTGAAGCGCACTTTGGACGCTGCGGGCAGACCTGCGGCGCTCAGGTCCGTGAGAGCGCAGTCCAGCGGCCAGGGGGCATTCGCTTCGGAAGTGATCATCGCCATTACCGAATGTCCGGCAGGCGTGTTGAATGCCCTTGGGTCCGACAGAACGACTGCCGGACGATTTTTGCTTGTGTCACGGTCTGTAAAAGGAAAGGGGACGCGCACCACGGTGTAGCGTTCAAAGACCACGGTAAGCCTCCTCGTCGGCAGCGCTATTCCACTCACTGAGCGTGCCTTCGACGGCTCGCAGGTACTCCAGGTCCATGGTCTGAACGCGGCGCACCGTCGCCGTGCCATCAGCTGCCACGTCCCAGGCGATCAGGTCGCCGGGCACGACCTTGAGTGCGGCGCGCACGTCCTGTGGAATGGTGGTTTGGCCTTTGGCCGTGATTTTCGCGATTGCCAGCATTGCTTTCTCCTTGTCATGCAATCCTTACTTCCTTACTGTACTACAAGCCGCCGCCTAAGGGACTTAGCGAGTTTTTCATGCGGCTTGAGGACAGTCCCTAGCCCTTGGTCCGGTCGCCTCATGCGTCCTCGGACGCTTCTACTTCTGCCCAAGAAGCGATACGAAATGCAGAAAGGGGATACTTCTATGGATGCCTGACGCGACCCCGCGTCGCTCCGGCAGGCGCGCGTTCAGCTCGGAAGCGCTGCAAGCTCAATGGGTGTAAACCCAGCCGCACGCCGCGCCTCAATGTTAAAGGGCGGCTTCAGACTCGGTGCGCGGTAGCGCAGTGCGGCTTCGGGGTAAAAAGCCAAGGCATCAATGCCGTCGCGTTGACATAGCCAGTGAAACCAGAGGTTGCCAATGGCCACGTGGCCCACTTCTTCGGTCAATATGGTGTCCAAAATCTCCACCGCTGCCAGCGCTGCGGGCGTGGCCACTTTGCGCAGCTTGGCCTGTATGAGGGGTGTGGCGTCCAGGCCTCTGGCCTCCAGCGTGCGCGGCACCAGCGCCATGCGAGCCACCACATCGCCCTTGGTGGCCTCGCACATGGTCCACAGGCCGTCGTGGGCCGCAAAGTCGCCGTAGGCAAAGCCCAAGGTCTGCAAATGGGCTTGCAGCAGGGCAAAGTGCTTGGCCTCTTCGGCCGCTACGCGCAGCCAGTCGCGGTAATAGGCCTCGGGCATACCAGGGAAGCGCCAAATGGCATCGAGTGCGAGGTTGATGGCGTTGAATTCGATGTGGGCAATCGAGTGCATGAGCGCCGCGTGGCCTTGTGGGGTGAAGGGCGAGCGCCGGGGCACCAAGGCCGGGGCGATCAGCGCAGGCTGCGCGGGCCGTCCGGGGCCTAGCGGTTCTGGAAAAACGGCTTCGCAGTCGCAGTGCAAGCCGTCGGATTGTTGCCAAAGTGAATGAACCTCGGTCACCTTACGCTGCGGCTGGGTTTGGCAAAAAGCGTTGAGCGCGCCGCGTCGAAGTTGCATCCCTACAATTCTAGGTTCGCACCAACGAGTTCCAAAGGACAGGCCATGGCAATTTACGAGTTAGAGCAAGTTTCCCCCACCATCGCCGAGTCCGCTTGGGTAGCCGACAGCGCGCAGGTCATGGGCCGGGTGGACCTGGCGGCGCACACCAGCATCTGGTTTGGCGTAGTCATGCGTGGCGACACCGAGAGCATTCACATCGGTGAGGGCAGCAACATCCAGGACGGCAGCGTCTTGCACGCCGACATTGGCCAGCCCTTGCGCGTGGGCAAGCACGTGACCGTGGGCCACAAGGTGATGCTGCACGGCTGCACGATTGGCGACGAGTCGCTCATTGGCATAGGCGCCATCGTGCTCAACGGCGCAAAAATCGGCAAAAACTGCCTGGTGGGCGCAGGCTCGTTGGTGACTGAAGGCAAAGAGTTCCCCGACGGCTCGATGATCATGGGCACGCCAGCCAAAGTGGTGCGCAGCCTGACGCCGGAGCAAATGGAGGGCCTGCGCCTTAGCGCCAAGCACTACATCGAAAATGCCCAGCGTTTCAAGTCCGAGCTGCACAAGATTGCCTGAGCTGACATCGACTGATAGTCACCGCTTGCCCCTTTAGGCGACCACCGCCGGGTCCAGCGCCCGGCCTTTTACGGAGTAATGCGTGTCTGAATTGCACAAGTTTATTTTTGACGGTTTGCCAGTGCGCGGCATTGTGGTGCGACTGACCGACACCTGGACCGAAATCCTGCGCCGACGCGCCTCCAACAGCGAGCACGGCGCTTACGCCGCCCCGGTGCGTGAAATGCTGGGTGAAATGGTGGCTGCCGGCGTATTGATGCAGTCCAGCATCAAGTTTGACGGCGCCTTGGTGCTGCAAATCATGGGCGACGGTCCGGTCAAACTGGCTGTGGTGGAGGTGCAGTCCAACCTGGAACTGCGCGCCACCGCCACCGTGTTGCACCCCGTGCCCGAGGGCGCGACATTGAGCCAGATGGTCAACGTGCACAACCAAGGCCGTTGCGCAATCACCCTAGACCCGCAAACCAAATTTCCCGGCCAGCAGCCCTACCAGGGCGTGGTGCCCTTGTTTGACGACCACGGCAAGCCCATTGAACAACTCAACGCGGTGCTGGAGCACTACATGCTGCAAAGCGAGCAACTGGACACCACGCTGGTGCTGGCTGCCGATGAACACGTGGCTGCGGGCTTGCTGATCCAGCGCCTACCGGTGCAAGGCGAGGGCAATTTGTCCGGCAGCTTGGTGAGCAAAGAGAATGAGGACGAAATTGGCGTCAACGAGCACTACAACCGCATTGCCATCTTGGCCAGCACCCTCAAGCGCGAAGAGCTGCTGACCCTGGACGTGGAAACCGTGCTGCGGCGCCTGTTTTGGGAAGAGACCTTGACCCGCTTTGAGCCACTGACGGGCGAAGTCGCGCCGCGTTTTGCCTGTAGCTGCAGCCGCGAGCGCGTGGCCCGCATGATTGTGGGTTTGGGGGCAGATGAGGCGCACAGCATCTTGGAAGAGCGCCCCAATATCGAGGTGGCCTGCGAGTTTTGCGGCGTGCAATACCACTTTGACCCGGTGGATACCGCGCGCCTGTTTGTGCCACCTACCCGGCAGATTGACGGCGGCGCCACGCCGCATTAAGACGGCGCACTCCAGGGCCCAGCGGCCAGCCTTTCAGGATGGGGCGGGTGAGAGCAGGGCGGTAAAGAGCTGGTGCTCGCACTGCGCGTCTGAGCATTTTTCGCAAACCCATTGCCACCGTTGCGTACGCTCAGGCGCCTGCTGTGGACCGCGCACCCCGCGCGCGGTGGCTTGGTCTATGGCCATCAGGGCGCATGCGCCGCGCTGGTCGTTGTATCCGTAAACCACACTAAAACGGATGCCGTGGTCCTGCAACACCGCGCGCAAGCGGGCATCCACCTGGGCCTGAACCAGCGCCCCATCACGCTGAATGCCATCTGCCACCCAGGGCAAGTCCAAGCCCATTACCAAGGTGAGGTCGTAGCGTGCGTGGTGCGCCAGGGCAAACGGGTAGAGCGACGGGTCCCTTAGCAACACATCGCTGTAAACGGCGGTCATGAGTGGCGTGGTGTCTGCCAGCAGCACGTCGCAGGCGCCAGCTTCGAGCTCGCGCTGGGCCTGAGCCTGCGCAATCGCTATTTGTTCGTGGGCTTGCGGTGTGCGCCCGTGCTGCTCGCACCATTCGCGCAACACTTCTCCCACCGCTTGTGCGCTTTGTCCGCGCAAGGATGAGGCTGCCGCGAGTTGCGCTGCCAGGGTGGTTTTGCCGGTGCATTCAGCGCCGAGAATGGCAATTTTCAAGCCAAGGACCCGTCCCCCGTTGCAGCCACTTTATTTGGCCACTTGGACAAAAATTTCATTGGGCTTGACCATGCCCAACTCCGAGCGCGCTTTTTCTTCCACCATTTCCAGGCCTTCACGCAGGTCCCGGATCTCGGCTTCTATGCGGGCGTTGGCCAGTTCGGCTTGCGCATTGCTGCGCTGTTGCGTCGCCAGTTCTTCGCTCAAGCGTGCCACGTTGGGCACGCTGCCTCGCCCAAACCACAATTGCCCCTGCAGCACCAGCAGCAAGATTAAAAGAGCAGCAGGAACGAGGCGTCGACCCATCACGGCGCTCAGCGCAGGTTGTAGAACGCCGCGCGACCAGGGTACACCGCCACTTCGCCCAAGTCTTCTTCAATGCGCAGCAACTGGTTGTATTTGGCCATGCGGTCTGAGCGGCTTAATGACCCGGTCTTGATCTGTCCAGCGTTTGTGCCGACGGCGATGTCGGCGATGGTGGTGTCCTCGGTCTCACCCGAGCGGTGGCTGATGACGGCGGTATAGCCCGCGCGCTTGGCCATCTCGATGGCGGCAAAGGTTTCGCTCAAGGTGCCGATCTGGTTGATCTTGATCAGGATCGAGTTGGCAATGCCCTTGTCTATGCCTTCTTTGAGGATTTTGGTGTTGGTGACAAACAGGTCGTCGCCCACGATTTGCACTTTTTTGCCCAGTCGGTCGGTCAGAATCTTCCAGCCGTCCCAGTCACCTTCGCTCATGCCGTCTTCAATGCTGATGATGGGGTACTTGTCCACCCAGGTGGCCAGCATGTCGGTCCACTCTTGGGCCGTCAGGCTCAGGCCTTCACCCGCGAGTTCGTATTTGCCGTCTTTGTAAAACTCCGACGCTGCGCAGTCCAGGCCCAAAGCAATTTGTTCACCAGCCACGTAACCGGCCTTGTCGATGGCCTCCAAAATCATTTGGATGGCGGCTTCGTGGTTGGGCACATTGGGGGCAAATCCACCTTCGTCGCCCACAGCGGTACTGATGCCCTTTTCGTGCAAGATTTTCTTGAGCGCATGGAACACTTCGGCGCCGTAGCGCAGCGCTTCGCGAAAACTCGGGGCACCCACGGGGATGATCATCAGCTCTTGCAGGTCCAGGTTGTTGTTGGCGTGCTCGCCGCCGTTGATAACGTTCATCATGGGTACCGGCATTTGCACCGCGCCCATGCCGCCAAAGTAACGGTACAGGGGCAGGCCTGCTTCTTCGGCCGCAGCGCGGGCCACGGCCATAGACACGGCGAGGATGGCGTTGGCGCCCAGGCGGCCTTTGTTGTCGGTGCCGTCCAGGTCAATCAGGGTTTTGTCCAAAAAGGCCTGCTCCGAGGCATCGAGCCCCAACACGGCCTCCGAGATTTCTGAATTGATGTAGTCCACTGCCTTGCGCACGCCTTTGCCCAGGTAGCGCATGTGGTCGCCGTCGCGCAGCTCAATGGCCTCACGCGAACCGGTGGACGCGCCCGAGGGCACGGCCGCGCGGCCCATGGTGCCGCTTTCTAGCAGCACGTCGCATTCCACCGTGGGGTTGCCCCGGCTGTCCAAAATCTCGCGTCCCACGATATCCACAATTGCACTCATTGCTGGTCTTTCAAAAAGTTAATGTCTAAAAAAGTGTGGCGCCGGGTCAGGCTTGGTGTGCCGCGCGGCGCTACGTTGTAAATGGTTTATTGGAAGTTGTTTTCCAGAAACGGGGTTTTTTTGGTGACGTCATCCAGCGCCACCAAAGTCTCTAGCAGCGCGCGCATGTGCTTGAGCGGCACCGCGTTGGGGCCGTCGCTTAAAGCCTTAGACGGGTCTGGGTGCGTTTCCATGAACAAACCGGCCACGCCCACCGCCACTGCCGCGCGCGCCAGCACCGGCACCATTTCGCGCTGGCCGCCGCTGCTGGTGCCTTGCCCGCCGGGCAGTTGCACCGAGTGCGTGGCGTCAAACACCACCGGCGCGCCAGTTTCGCGCATGATGGCCAGGCTGCGCATGTCGCTCACTAGGTTGTTGTAGCCAAAGCTTGCACCACGCTCGCAGGCCATGAAGTTGTCTTCATTCAAGCCCAGTTCACGGGCGGCCGCGCGGGCCTTGTCGATCACGTTCTTCATGTCGCCTGGCGCCAAAAACTGGCCTTTTTTGATGTTTACCGGCTTGCCCGATTGGGCGACAGCGCGGATGAAATCGGTCTGGCGGCACAAAAACGCCGGCGTTTGCAGCACATCGACCACGCTGCTCACTTGGGCAATCTGGTCCTCGCTGTGAATGTCAGTTAGCACCGGAATTTGCAATTCGCGCTTCACCTTGGCCAATATCTCCAAACCCTTGTCGATGCCAGGGCCTCGAAAAGTGCTGCCGCTGGAGCGGTTGGCTTTGTCAAAACTGCTCTTGAAGATAAACGGAATGCCTAAGCTGGCCGTGATTTCCTTCAATGTCCCCGCCGTGTCCATTTGCAATTGTTCGGACTCGATCACGCACGGACCCGCGATCAAGAAGATGCGGTGTTCTAGCCCAACGTCGAACCCACATAATTTCATGCCGCCACCTTCAAGGTTTTGCTGCCCGTTTGGTGTTCCAGCGCCGCCTTGATGAAGGCGTTGAAGAGCGGGTGTCCGTCCCACGGGGTGGACTTGAACTCGGGGTGGAACTGCACGCCGACAAACCAGGGGTGCACGGCTTGGGGCAGCTCGACCATTTCGGTGAGGTGCTCGCGCTGGGTCAGGGCTGAGATCACAAGCCCGGCGCTGCGCAGGCGGTCCAGGTAATGCACATTGGCCTCGTAGCGGTGGCGGTGGCGCTCGGTGACAACGTCGCCGTAAATAGCGTGGGCAATGGTGTTTTTGGCCACGTCCGAGCTTTGCGCGCCCAGGCGCATGGTGCCGCCCAGGTCAGAGTTTTTGTCGCGGGTGTTGATGGTGCCGTCGCTGCCCTTCCACTCGGTGATCAGGGCGATCACCGGGTTGGGGCTCTCGGGCTCAAATTCGGTGCTGTTGGCACCTGTCAAACCGGCCACGTGGCGGGCAAATTCGATGGTGGCGACCTGCATACCCAAGCAAATGCCCAAATAGGGCACCTTGTTTTCCCGGGCAAAGCGGGCGGCGCAGATTTTTCCTTCAATGCCGCGCTTGCCAAAACCACCGGGCACCAGCACGGCGTCAAACTTGGCCAGTTGCTGCACCGTCTCAGGCGTGATGGTCTCGGAGTCGATGTAGCTGATCTTCACCTTGACATGGTTTTTCATGCCCGCATGGCGCAGTGCCTCGTTGAGCGACTTGTAGCTGTCGGACAAATCCACGTACTTGCCGACCATAGCAATCGTCACGTCGCCCGCCGGGTGCTCGGTCTCATAGACCAGATCGTCCCAGCGTTTGAGTTTGGCCGGGGGCGTGTTCAGGCGCAGCTTGTCGCAAATCAGGCCGTCTAAGCCTTGTTCGTGCAGCATGCGTGGAACTTTGTAAATCGTGTCCACGTCCCACATGGAGATCACACCCCATTCAGGCACGTTGGAAAACAGCGAAATTTTCTGACGCTCTTCGTCAGGGATAGGCCGGTCGGCGCGGCAAATCAAGGCGTCGGCCTGGATGCCGATTTCGCGCAGTTGCTTGGCCGTGTGCTGCGTGGGTTTGGTTTTGAGTTCGCCGGCTGCGGCAATCCAGGGCACATAGCTCAGGTGCACAAACGCGGTGTTGTTCGGCCCCAACTTCAGGCTCATCTGGCGCACGGCTTCTAAAAACGGTAAGGACTCGATGTCGCCCACCGTGCCGCCCACTTCCACAATCGCAACGTCTACCGCATCAGGCTCGCCCAAGCGCGCGCCGCGTTTGACGAACTCTTGGATTTCGTTGGTGACGTGCGGAATCACTTGTACGGTTTTGCCCAGGTAGTCGCCCCGACGCTCTTTGTCGAGCACGCTTTTGTAAATTTGCCCGGTGGTGAAATTGTTTGCCTTACGCATGCGGGTTTCCACAAAGCGCTCGTAGTGGCCCAGGTCGAGGTCGGTCTCTGCGCCATCGTCGGTCACAAACACCTCACCGTGCTGCAAGGGCGACATGGTGCCGGGGTCTACATTGAGATAGGGGTCAAGCTTGATCAGGGTGACTGTCAGACCCCGCGATTCCAGAAGCGCGGCGAGCGAGGCGGATGCAATTCCCTTGCCCAGGGAAGAGACCACACCGCCGGTGACGAAGACAAATTTGGTCATGTCAGTGGTTAAGCCGTTCGGCTCGGGAAGCTGGTAATGGGCAATTATAGGTGTCTGCTACATTGCGACGGGGGTCCATTTCGGCCCCCTTGGCCGTATTCAAGCGGGGCGTTTTGCATGGATTTAGACGGAAAACACATTGTTTTGGGACTCAGCGGCGGCATCGCGTGCTACAAGGCCGCCGAGCTGTGCCGCGCGCTCATCAAAGAAGGCGCTACCGTGCAGGTGGTGATGACCGAGGCGGCGGCGCAGTTCATCACCCCTGTCACGCTGCAAGCCCTGAGCCAGCGCGCGGTTTACACCTCGCAGTGGGACGCGCGCGAGGCCAACAACATGGCGCACATCAACTTAAGCCGCGAGGCAGACGTGATTTTGATCGCGCCGTGCAGCGCCGACTTCATGGCCAAGCTGCTGCACGGGGGTGCTGACGACTTGCTGAGCCTGATGTGTCTGGCTCGCCCCATTGAATCCGTGCCGCTGCTACTGGCCCCGGCTATGAACCGCGAAATGTGGGCGCACCCGGCCACGGTGCGCAATGTGGCCCAACTGCGCGCCGACGGCGCCACTGTGTTTGGCGTGGGCTCAGGCGACCAGGCCTGCGGTGAAACTGGCGACGGCCGTATGCGCGAGCCGCACGAATTGCTGGCGGACGTGGTGGCCTTTTTCCAGCCCAAGCTGCTCGCAGGTCAGCGCGTGTTGATCACCGCCGGGCCAACGTTTGAGGCGATTGACCCGGTGCGCGGCATTACCAACCGATCCAGCGGCAAGATGGGTTTTGCCCTGGCGCGCGCGGCGCAAGAGGCGGGCGCCGAGGTCACCCTGGTGGCCGGCCCGGTGGCCTTGGCCACGCCGCAGGGCGTACGCCGCATCAACGTGGAGTCGGCGCAAGACATGCTGCACTCCTGCGTGGCGCACGCAGACCAGGCCAGCATCTTTATTGCGACGGCCGCAGTGGCCGACTGGCGCCCGGTGGCGACCACCGACCAAAAGATCAAAAAAGACGGCTCCGGCGCAGTGCCACACCTGGCCTTGCAGGAAAACCCGGACATTCTGGCCACGCTGGCGTCTTCCGACCGCGCACAAAGCGGCGCGCTGTTTTGTGTGGGCTTTGCGGCGGAGAGCCACGACCTGCTGGCCCACGCTACGGCCAAGCGTCAAAGAAAGGGCGTGCCCTTGTTGGTAGGCAATATTGGCCCCGCCACCTTTGGCCAGGACGACAACGCGCTGCTGCTGGTGGACGCATACGGCGCAGTCGACATTCCCCGCGCCAGCAAACTCAGCCTGTCGCGCACGCTGGTGCGCGAAATTGCCCAACGCCTGCCCGCTGCAAACCGCTAATCGATAGATGTACCAACCATGAAACTCGACGTCAAAATTCTCGATGCCCGCCTTACCGAGCAAATGCCCGCCTATGCCACGCCGGGCAGCGCCGGGCTGGACTTGCGCGCCTGCCTGGACGCGCCGCTGACATTGCAGCCCAATGCCTGGCAGTTGGTGCCCACCGGCATGGCGATTTACTTGCAAGACCCGAACTTCGCGGCGCTGATCTTGCCCCGCTCAGGCCTGGGCCACAAACACGGCATCGTGCTGGGCAATTTGGTGGGTTTGATTGACAGCGACTACCAGGGCCAGCTCATGGTCAGCGCCTGGAACCGCAGCGCGGTGGCCTTCACCATCGAGCCCATGGAGCGCATTGCGCAGCTCGTCATCGTGCCGGTGGTGCAGGCGCAGTTCAACATCGTCAACGAGTTTGCCGCCTCCCAGCGCGGCGAGGGCGGCTACGGGTCGACCGGCAAGGCCTGAGCCCTTATCCGGCGCCCGCGCTTAATGCAGCAGGGCGTCCCCCCGGTCGGCGCCAGGTAAGGCTTCGATACGGAAAAAGCCGGTGCCGGTGGAGCCGCGCTCCAGCTCTTCTTCGGTGGCTTCGCGCACGCCTTCGACGCGCAGGCTGAGGCGAATCGCAATGCCTGCGAGTGGGTGGTTGGCGTCTAGTACCACGTGCTCGGGATAAATGTCGGTGACGGTGAACAGTGCGTTCTTGGGCGCATCGGGGTTGCAGCCGGGGGGCAGGGCGGAGCCCTCTAGCGTCAATCCGACTTGCAGTTCTGCCGGAAACAGCGCGCGTGACTCCAGAAACAGCAACTGGTCGTTGAAGTCGCCAAAGGCCTGTTCCGGCTCAATTTGCAATTGCAGCTTGGCGCCCACGCGGTGGCCCTGCAAGGCTTCTTCGATGACCGGTAGCAGGTCTTTGCCGCCGAGCAAAAACTCGACCGGCTCGTCCAGTACGTCCAATTCTTCCCCCAAAGTGTCTTGAAGGACCCAGGTCAGCGCGACCACGCAGTTGTCATAAATTTCCATCGCACAATTGTCGCAGCTTCGATCACGCCTATTTTTCCCCAAGGACGCCTTCGCCATGAACATCGATCTCCCCCTTACCCTGCTCGGTGGCTTGTCCCCCGCGACCTTTATGAAGCGGCATTGGCAAAAAAAGCCACTGGTCATCCGCCAAGCCATCCCCGGTTTTTCCGCGCCGCTGGAGCGTGCCGAACTGTTTGACCTGGCCGCGCAAGACGACGTGCAGTCGCGCCTGGTGATTCAAACCCCCGAGGTGGCGGCCACCCCCTGGCGCCTCAAGCAAGGGCCGTTCGCCCGCAAAGCCCTGCCCGCACTCAAAAAGCCGGGCTGGACGCTGCTGGTGCAAAGCGTGGACTTGTACGACGCGCGCGTGCGCGCCTTGCGCGACCAGTTTCGCTTTGTGCCTGACGCGCGCCTGGACGATGTCATGGTCAGCTACGCCGGTGATGGCGGCGGCGTGGGCCCGCACTTTGACAGCTATGACGTGTTTTTGCTCCAAGCCCAAGGTCAGCGACGCTGGCGCATTGGTCGGCAAAAAAACCTGGATTTGCAGCCTGGCATGCCCTTGAAAATATTGGCCCAATTCGAGCCCGAGCAGGAGTTTGTACTGGACGCCGGTGACATGCTGTACCTGCCGCCAAGGTACGCCCACGACGGCGTAGCCCTTGGCGAATGCATGACCTATTCCATTGGCTTTCGCGCTCCCGCTGCGGGCGAATTGGCGCAAGAGGTTTTGCAGCGGCTGGCCGAGCAGGCGCGTGACGAAGCAGGCGATGCGCTGTACCCCGACCCGGGCCAAGGCGCGCAGTCGCAGGCTGCCCGAATTCCCGCGGCGCTGGCACAGTTTGCCCAATCTGCAATGGATAAGGTGTTGCGCGATCCTTTGGCCATCCAGCGCGCTTTGGGTGAGTACTTGACTGAGCCTAAAGCCCAAGTCTGGTTCGAGAGTTCACCCGTGGAATTTGATGCAAACCAGGGCGTGTGTCTGGACCGGCGCACCACCATGCTGTACGACGACGCCCATGTCTTCATTAATGGCGAGAGTTTTCTTGCTTCAGGCCGAGATGCGGGTTTGATCCGATCGTTAGCCGACGAGCAGGCACTTTCTGGGGCGCAGCTAGCGCGATTGAGCCAACCTGCACGGGGATTAATCGCCGAATGGTTCCAAGCTGGCTGGATGAATCACCCATTGGAGAAATAAATTTGAGAATTATGGTAATTAATTTAAAAATAAAGATGCAAATGGTGTGCCCCGAGTGAGCGACAGGGTTTACCCGCTATTTGAATGCACCGTCTTGTATACTTCGGCGCTCTGATGAAAAGGGAGTCAAAATCTTTTTGTTGGAGTTTGGGTGGCCCGCCATCCAGGCAATCTCCGGAAATTGTTTCGCTAACTCACTCTATTTTTTCAAACATGAACAAAACTCTCATCTTGGCAGCTGTCATCGCTGCTGCTGCTCTCGCTGCTTGTGGCAAAAAAGAAGAAGCTGCTGCTCCCGCTCCTATGGCTACTGCGCCTGCTGCTGACGCATCTGCTGCACCTGCTGCTGACGCATCCGCTGCGCCCGCCGCTGCACCAGCTGCTTCGGAAGCTTCCAAGTAATACTTTTTTATTACGAAAAAAAACCACCTTATGGTGGTTTTTTTTCGTCCCGCTTGCGGGTCCAGCGCTACTTCAAGTCGTCGACGAGTACCCTGACAATCTTGCTGGAGGTGTCAGAAATCTCAGCAAAGCCCTGATCGTTCAGCACTGCAACGGTCGTTTTGTCGCCCACGCTGCGAACCGTGATCTGGTACTTTGCCGCTCCCGCTTCTTTGGTGGAACCGCCAAAGAGTTTTTTGAAGAATCCAGCGTCTGCCTGCTGGGTGTCCGCCATCACATAGCGCACGAAGTAGATCCCTTTGTTGCGGTCGCGATCTTCCACGGTAAAACCAGTGCGGTCTAGTGCGAGGCCTACGCGGCGCCATGCGCGGTCAAAGTTTTCATTCAATTGCACAACCGGTTGCCCGTTGATCGTGCTTGCGACTGCGATGGGTTTGGCGTCGGCTACCGTGCCCACTTGGGCCGCTTGCACTTTGCTGGCGCCGAGTTTGAGCATTAAACGGCGCAAAAACTCGGCCTCAAGCTCCGGGTCTGCGGGGCGCGGCTGCCAGACCGTTTGGCCTTTTTGGTCGCTCGCATAGACCTCTTCCATACCCCGGTGCGAAACAAAAATTTCGGTGTTGCCGTCGCTGCGGCTTTCCAGGCGGGTGCGGTACTTGTCCCTGAGCGAGGTTGAATACAAGCCGTCGATCCATTTACCGATGGTGCTGCGAATGATGTCCTGCGGGATGTTGGCGCGGTTTTCGTTCCACTCGGTTTCCATAATCCCTAGGCCGCTTTGCTCCATGCTCAGGGT
This sequence comes from Rhodoferax sp., assembly GCA_029865675.1. Taxonomy (GTDB): domain Bacteria; phylum Pseudomonadota; class Gammaproteobacteria; order Burkholderiales; family Burkholderiaceae_C; genus Allorhodoferax. The sequence continues at coordinate 483 of JARXAU010000228.1, read as the reverse complement.
GAAACCGCTTTCGAGCCAAAAGTCCTTCAACGGAACCCACAGACTTTCTGCACTGCGGTTGACGACCAACCAACGTTGATTGCCTTGCCGCTCAATTTTGATGTCTGCCATGCCAGTCAGCGCCATTGGCTGCCCGCTGGCGCTTGGGGTGGTCGGCGTTTTTGAGGCGGCTGCTGAAACGCCCCCATTAACGATGGAGTAACGAGTGTCTTTGGACAGCTGAGTGAGGTCGGGCGGCACCATCAAGGAGGGTGCCTTGGCGTTGGACTTGTAGTCCACTTTCTCTCCATCGAGCACCGTGCAGGCGACCAGCGAGGTGGCTGCCACCAGAACGGTCAACTTGAAATATGGGTTCACAAAGTACCTCTGGATTCGGGGTTAGATTAAGCCGGTGGCTTGCAGCAAGCGCTCAAGCTCTGGGCGATTGGCTTCTGTCAGCGCGGTCAAAGGGAGACGCAACGCGGTGCCGGACAGACCCATGCG
>JARXAU010000182.1 GCA_029865675.1 Rhodoferax sp. | reverse complement strand
GTCCTAAGGGGTGGCAGGTGGCAGTTATGGAGTGCCATCGTTGTCTAGAAGCGGCCGTCTTGCACTACGATGGTTGGATCGAAGTTTCGAATACCCCTTTGGCTCCCTGTTCGCCGCTTACTTTTTTTACAAAAAATTTATATTTTCTTTGTAGAGTGTGTATCGGTCGATATGTTGACGCTAGCGCTCTCCACGCTCGTAGATGTTTAAATCTCTATCTCCGCCACCACGCCTATGCCAAACAAGCCAAAAAACACATTCCTTTTCGCTGCGTGCATCACTGCCGTCTTGAGCGCATGCGGTGGCGGGTCAGACACCACGAATGTTCAGCAAAGCACACCCCCGTCTGCAAGCGAAAAAACTGCTACCCCCACGTTCGACTTGCGAGAGGCGTTCCAAAAGCAAGTGTTTTTGCCAGAAGCGACGTTGGAATTTGATGTTTCTGGAAACTTCCAAAACAAACGAATATATGGCAGCGCAAAGATAAAAGCAGAGGATCACGTAAATGGCACCTTTCCTGAACCGGAAAAGGAAAGACTTGCGTTTCGCAAGTCAAGCACTGTAGATATTAACTTTCAAATAGACGAACCCAAAGGGCAAAAATCTAACAGAAAGTTGTGTTTTAACGACTGGTACTCCTCAGAACTGCTGCCCTTGGGCACTGAGACTGGGGGAGTGTGCACCAGCGATCTAAGTGAGGTTCCCTTGATGGCCTTCTTGCCTAGTAGGGCGCTCATCGTATTCAGCGGCGTTACTGCGTTCCCGCTCATCTCAATAAACAACCGTACTGGCTATCTCTATGACAGCGCTACTGTTTACTCCAGTAGCATTCCTGGATCAGTACTGGGCAAGATTACAAAACCGACTTGGGAGTTTGCTAAGCCATTGACCGGCTCCAGTGATGCCCAAGTCATGTTGAAGGTGAAGATACTCGACGCTTCCGATAATGAACAGATTTCAATCACGACGACGTATAGTATCGACGTCAAAAACACCTTAAGCATGCAGAAGTGGGAATACAACGACAGGACTCAGCAATACATCCTAACGAGAAAATAGTATTTTTCAGTTGCCGTGCTTGCTGCAACTTGACATAGATTACTGATTCGGTGGCCGCGTTGATTGAAAGCCCTGCCGGGAACGGGTGGGGCTCCGTCACGTTCACCGAGAAAATCGGTCTGGGCCCAAGATCAAGGCGCCCTACATATTGCGCCGGTACTGCCCTCCCACCTCAAACAGCGCATTCGTAATCTGCCCCAGCGAGCAGACGCGCACCGCGTCCATCAGCACTTCAAACACGTTGTCGTTGGCGATCACCGCCTGCTGCAGGCGCGCCAGCATCGCGGGGGACTGGGCGGCGTGGCGGGCGTGGAAGGCGTGCAGGCGCTCGAGCTGGCTGGCTTTTTCGGCGTCGGTGCTGCGTGCCAGCTCCAACTTGTCCATCACCTGGTCGCCGTGCGGGTTGCGGAAGGTGTTGACGCCGATGATGGGCAGCTCGCCGGTGTGCTTGAGCATTTCGTAGTGCATAGACTCGTCTTGAATCTTGCCGCGCTGGTAGCCGGTTTCCATGGCGCCCAGCACGCCGCCGCGTTCGGCAATCTTCTCGAACTCGGCCAGCACGGCTTCTTCCAGCAGTTCGGTGAGTTCTTCGATGATGAATGCGCCCTGGCCGGGGTTTTCGTTCTTGGCCAGGCCCCATTCGCGGTTGATGATGAGCTGGATGGCCATGGCGCGGCGCACCGATTCTTCGGTGGGCGTGGTGATGGCTTCGTCAAAAGCGTTGGTGTGCAGGCTGTTGCAGTTGTCGTAAATGGCGATCAGCGCTTGCAGGGTGGTGCGGATGTCGTTGAACTGAATCTCTTGCGCGTGCAGGCTGCGTCCGCTGGTTTGGATGTGGTATTTGAGCTTTTGGCTGCGCTCGTTGGCGCCGTACTTCTCTTTCATGGCCACCGCCCAGATACGCCGGGCGACGCGCCCCATGACGGTGTATTCCGGGTCCATGCCGTTGCTAAAGAAGAAGCTCAGGTTGGGCGCAAAGTCGTCAATGTGCATGCCGCGCGCCAAGTACGCCTCCACAAACGTGAAGCCGTTACTCAGCGTAAACGCCAGCTGGCTGATGGGGTTGGCACCGGCTTCGGCGATGTGGTAGCCGCTGATGGACACGCTGTAGAAGTTGCGCACGTCGTGGTCCACAAAATACTGCGCCACATCGCCCATGACCTTGAGGCTGAATTCGGTGCTGAAAATGCAGGTGTTCTGGCCCTGGTCTTCTTTCAGAATGTCGGCCTGCACCGTGCCACGCACATTGGCAAGTACCCATTCTTTGATTATGGCGGCCTCAAGGTCGGTGGGCTCGCGGCCCTTGTCTGCCTTGAATTTGTCGATGTTTTGGTCGATGGCGGTGTTCATGAACATGGCCAGGATGCTGGGCGCCGGGCCGTTGATGGTCATGCTGACCGAGGTGCTGGGCGAGCACAAATCAAAGCCGCCGTAGAGCACCTTCATGTCGTCGAGCGTGGCAATGCTTACGCCACTGTTGCCCACTTTGCCGTAAATGTCCGGGCGCAAGTCGGGGTCGTTGCCGTACAGCGTGACCGAGTCAAACGCGGTAGACAGGCGCTTGGGGGCCATGCCGGAACTCAGCAGCTTGAAGCGCGTATTGGTGCGAAAGGCATCGCCCTCGCCCGCAAACATACGGGTCGGGTCCTCGCCCTCGCGCTTAAAGGCAAAAGTGCCAGCGGTGTAGGGAAAGCTGCCCGGCACGTTGTCCAGCATCAGCCACTTGAGCACCTCGCCGTGGTCTTCATAGGTGGGCAGCGCCACTTTGCGGATGGTGGTGCCGGAAAGCGACTTGCTGGTAAGCGCGGTGCGAATCTCTTTGTCGCGGATTTTGACCACGTATTCGTCCCCGGCGTAGGCCTGTTGCAGGGCGGGCCACTGGGCGAGCAGCTTTTTGGCGGCGGCGTCTTGCACCTGCTCGCGCTCTTGCGCCAGGGCCAGCGCAGCCTCAGAAGCGCGGGCTTTGGCCGGACGGTCCACTTGCAGCATGGCGGCAGCAGCTTGGAGTTGCTGAATTTCACGCGCCAGTTGGGCCTGTGCGCGGGCACGCTTTTTGTAGCCGCGCACGGTGTCGCTGATCTCGGCCAAGTAGCGGGTGCGCGCGGCTGGCACGATAGGCATTTGGTTGCTGCTGTGGCGCACACCGGCCACAGGCAGCAGGCGTTGCGCAGGCACGGCCAGGCCCAGGGATTGCAGGCGCGGCAACATGGCCTGGTACAGGGCGGTCACGCCATCGTCGTTAAAACGGGCGGCCATGGTGCCAAACACCGGCATGCTTTCTAGGGGCGTGGTCCAGACCTCGCGGTTGCGCTGCACTTGCTTGGCCACGTCGCGCAGCGCATCGGCAGATCCCTTGCGGTCAAACTTGTTAATGGCCACAAACTCGGCAAAGTCGAGCATGTCAATCTTTTCCAGCTGGCTGGCCGCGCCAAACTCAGGCGTCATCACATACAGCGGCACGTCCACCAACGGCACAATGGCCGCGTCGCCCTGGCCGATGCCCGAGGTTTCGACCACGATCAAGTCAAACCCGGCCACTTTGCAGGCGGCAATCACGTCCGGCAGGGCCTGGCTGATCTCGGAGCCAAAGTCGCGTGTCGCCAGACTGCGCATAAACACTCTAGCCCCCACGCTCCCCACTGCGTGTGGTTCGCTGCCCCCCGAGGGGGCTAATTTTTCTTGGGACGGCCCGGCGAAAAATTCCGCACCCTTGGTGGTGGCCCAGAGCGAAATCGCATTCATGCGGATGCGGTCGCCCAACAAGGCGCCACCGCTCTTGCGTCGCGAGGGGTCGATGGAGATCACCGCAATGCGCAGGGTGTCGCCGCAGTCCAGGCGCAGGCGACGGATCAGTTCGTCGGTGAGCGAAGATTTGCCCGCGCCGCCGGTGCCGGTGATACCGATACTGGGAACCTTGCTTGCTGCGGCCTGGGTGCGCAGGGCTTGCAGGGTGGCCTCGTTCACCTTGCCCGCTTCCACAGCCGTGAGCAACTGCGCCAGCGCGCGCCAATGGGCGTCGCTGTGGCCTTGGATGGCGGCCAGGTCGGTGGGGGCGAAGGGCGCGAGGTCGCGGTCGCAGCGCATCACCATCTCGCCGATCATGCCGGCCAGGCCCATTTTTTGGCCGTCTTCGGGGCTGTAAATACGGGTTACGCCATAGGCCTGCAGTTCGGCAATTTCGGACGGAACGATCACACCGCCGCCGCCGCCAAACACCTGGATGTGCGCACCACCTCGGGCCTTGAGCAAATCGACCATGTACTTGAAGTACTCCACATGCCCGCCTTGGTAGGAGCTCATGGCGATGCCCTGCACGTCTTCTTGCAAGGCGGCAGTTACCACCTCTTCCACGCTGCGGTTGTGGCCCAGGTGAATCACCTCTGCGCCCATGCCCTGCAAGATGCGGCGCATGATGTTGATGGCGGCGTCGTGGCCGTCAAACAAACTGGCAGCGGTGACAAAGCGCACCTTGTGCGTAGGGCGGTAATTGGCCAGGGCTTGAAATTCAGGGTACAGGTCAGACATGGAGAGCTCCGAAGGGCAGTTGAAACAGCAAACCGGAGTTTACGTTGACGTAAACGTCAATCGTAGCAACCTAGAAGTTTGCGGAAAGAAGGTTCGCCTCAAGAAAAAAGCCGCAGGGCCTGCCAGGCGCTGCGGCTTCTAGCGGTGCAAGAAACGCTTATTTGTAAAGCGTCTCCGGTAGCCACAAACCAATTGCCGGGAACGTGTACAACAAAAAGATGGCAAACACTTGGATGGCCATGAAAGGCAGCATGCCCGCAAAGATTTGGTTCAAAGTCACATGGGGAGGACTCACGCCCTTCAAATAAAACGCTGCCATCGCCACAGGTGGGCTCAAGAAGGCAGTTTGCAGGTTCAGTGCCACCAACAAGCCGAAAAACAGCGGGTCGATGCCAAAGTGAGGCAGCAAAGGAATAAAGATCGGCATGAAAATCACGATGATCTCGGTCCACTCCAGCGGCCAGCCCAACAAGAAAATGATCACTTGCGCCAAGATCATGAACTGCAATGGCGTCAAGTCCATACCCAACACCCACGTGTTAATGAGCTCCTGACCACCCAGCAGTGCAAATGCCGCTGAGAAAATGCTGGAGCCCACGAACAACCAGCACACCATCGCGCTGGTTTTAGCCGTCAGGTACACCGACTCCCGCAACACCACGTAGTTGAGGCGTCGGTAAGCCGCCGCCAGCAGCAAGCCACCCAAAGACCCCATGGCAGCCGCCTCGGTGGGTGTGGCCAACCCAAAAACAATAGTTCCCAACACCGCCAAAATCATGAGGGCCAGTGGGAAGAACGAACCAAGCAGCATCTTGAAAATCTCAAGTCGCGCAAAGCTGAAGTAGGCATAGAAAATAGCCAGCGCCACCGCACAGCTAGCCAAACCGATCCAGAAAGACATTGGTGCAGGCACGCGTTCGGACGCCGCTGGTGCTTCCGCGGCAGCAGTAACCGCAGGGATGACAGGAGCCGGCGCCTCTGCTTTGGCGGGTTCTGCGCTGGGTGCTAGGTCTGCACTGGCGACCTCGGTCGAACCCGGAGGCACTTGCAGGCCGTCGGCTTCGGGTTCGGCCAAACCACTCACACTGGGGGCTTCTTCTTGGGTCTCAGGCGCATCCGACAGTTCGCCACCCATGGCCACGACGCCTTCTACGGTCTGGACAGGCAGGGGTGCGGTTACCTTGAAGTAAATCGTGCCCATGATCGCGGCCACTGCCAAAGCGGGAAGCAATGCGATACCCAGGTGATTGAGCAGTTCGCGCATCGGCACTGCGGCATTGCGCTTGCCTTTGAGCGCACCAATCAGGCCAGGCAAGGCGTTGCCGCTGATATCTTTTGACACCACTTGGGCAAACGCGGGCAAAGGCACCAAACGGTCTTCGGCAGACATGGGAGGGGCCATGCTGGGCTTGATTTTGGCAATGATGATGACGTAAATCACATACAAAGTAGCCAACATAATGCCGGGGAAAAATGCCCCGGCGTACAGCTTGACCACCGACACGCCCGCCGTTGCGCCGTATACGATCAACATGACCGAAGGCGGAATCAAAATACCCAGACATCCACCGGCGGTAATAGCACCGGCCGACAACTGAACGCTGTAACCGGCCCTCAGCATGGCGGGCAGCGCCAGCAAGCCCATGAGCGTGACCACCGCACCCACAATGCCCGTGGCCGTGGCAAAGATCGCGCAGGTCACGATGGTGGCCACTGCCAGAGAACCTGGCACCCGGGCCATCGCCAAGTGCATGCTCTTGAACAATTTTTCGATCAAGTTGGCGCGCTCGATCAGGTAACCCATGAACACAAACAAGGGGATCGAAATCAGCACGTCGTTGGACATGACCGAATATGCACGCTGCACCATCAGATCAAGCGTTTGCTGCACCGCTAATGCGGGGTTTTGGCTCTTGTAGGCGATCCACGCGAAGATCATGCCCATGCCCATCAGGGTGAAGGCAGTTGGGAAACCCAACATGATCGCCACCACAACCAAGGCGAGCATCAAAAGTCCCAAATGGCCGTTCGACATTTCGGACGGTGCGGGCAACAAGATAAAGGCCGACAAAACGACCATGGCCATGATCGTTAGGCCAAACCAGACTTCTTTTTTCATTATTTAGTTCCCTTGCCAGCTGTCACCAGCGCATCGAGTTTGGCGATGTCTTCGTCCTTGACGTTGACCATTTCTTTGAGTTTTTCGACATCGACTTCGTCTACGTCCTCGCCACGCTTGGGCCATTCACCTTGCTTGATACAAACAATGCAACGCACAATTTCAACGAGACCTTGGGCCAACAGAAAAGCGCCTGCTATCGGCAAAATCGTTTTAAACGGGTATACCGGCGGTCCGTCGGCAGTGATATTGGAATGCTCATTGATGGCCCATGAATCTGCTGCAAAGCCGTAACCTGCATAAGCCAAAGCAAACACACCGGGAATGAAAAACACGAGATAGAGAATCAAATCCAACCAAGCCTGCAGGCGGGGAGGAAAAAAGCCGTAAAGCACATCGCCACGCACGTGGCCATTTTTTGACAAGGTGTAAGCACCGGCCATCATGAACAGTGAGCCATACATCATGCTCATCACGTCAAAAGCCCAAGCGTGAGGATTGTCAAGAAAATAGCGGGAGAAAACCTCCCAAGAAATCATCAAAGTCAACGCCAAAATCAGCCAAGAAAAAAACTGGCCAATCCAAGTGCTGACTTTGTCAATGAATAGCAACAGGCTTTGCATTAGGGAACCCTATAAATGAATCAGCCATCCAGGAGACCTGGATGGCTGAAGAAAACGCTCAGAAAAATCAACCTTTTTTCGGTTCAGCCGCTTTGGCACCAAAGAAGTGGTTCACCGCCATGCGACGGCTGATGTTGGTGTCTTGGTCCCATTTCACAGCACGTGCTGCAAACGCCTTTTGTGACGCCACAATTTCTTTGAACAGTGGATTCTCGGCTGACTTCTTCTCCAAAATTTCAGACCAAAGTTTGAGCTGTTCTTGCAAAATTGCATCAGGTGTTTTGTAGAACTTGACCTTGTCTTTGGTTTGCAACTCGATGTAGTCTTTGGAGTAACGGTCCACAGCCTTCCAAGACATATCAGCAGAAGCCGCTTCAGTCGCGCCCGCAATAACTGCCTTCATTTTTTCGGGCAGCGCGTCGTACTTGGTCTTGTTGAACATGATCTCGAAGGTCTCAGAGCACTGGTGGTAGCTTTGCAGCATGCACACTTTGGACACATCGGGGAAGCCCAAGATGCGGTCCGATGTAGCGTTGTTGAATTCAGCGCCGTCCAGCAAACCACGGTCCATCGCTGGCACGATTTCGCCGCCTGGCAAGGCGTTAACTGCAGCGCCCATAGCAGTGAACAAGTCAATGGCCAAGCCGTTGGTACGGAATTTCAAACCTTTGAAGTCAGCCGACTTGGTGATGGGCTTTTTGAACCAGCCCAGAGGCTGGGTGGACATAGGGCCGTACAAGAAAGACTGGACGTTGCCGCCAATGGATGCGTACAACTTGGCCAGCAGTTCAGCGCCACCGCCGTATTTGTGCCATGCCAAGACCATGTTGGCGTCCATACCGAAGGCGGGACCGGAGTTCCACAAAGCCAAGGCGTTCTGCTTACCGTAGTGGTAGCCCAACACGCCGTGACCGCCGTCCAAAGTGCCCTTGGAGACTGCTTCGAGCAAACCGAATGCGGGCACCACAGAGCCAGCGGGCAACACCTCAATCTTGAGGTCACCGCCGGTCATGTCATTTACTTTTTTGGCGTAATCCAGCGCGTACTCATGAAAAATGTCTTTGGCAGGCCAAGTACTCTGCCAGCGCATCGAAATGGGGCCCGTTTGCGCTTTGGCAACCATGGGTGCAGCTAGTGCGGTTGCGGCAAGCGCACCTTTGATCAAGCCGCGGCGAGAGGAAACAGCCGTTTTGTCGTTCATGTAAAAAACTCCTAGATTGTTGTGATTAGTCACAGCCCGACACTATGCCCTGCGGGTGACCGATGTGAATTAGGGTAACTACTAGTTTTTCGTATGAAAAAATTTCAGCCGCTGACGCCATTTCTCGCTTCAGGCCAAGTCGCCGCCGTACGACCACAGGCGGACATCGCCCGCTCGCCATAATCAGGCCCATCCTCACCGAGCTTTTATGACCTTTCTTGCACTCGACATTGGCAACACCCGCCTCAAGTGGGCGCTGTACCCATCGCCTCGTCCTGGGACGCAGCTGTTGGCACAAGGCGCGGAGTTTTTGGAAAACATCGACAAACTTGCCGACGGCGTGTGGGCCACCCTTCCCCACCCTTTGCGGGTTTTGGGATGCGTGGTGGCGGGAGACGCCATCAAGCGCCGGGTAGAAGCTCAACTCGAACTATGGGACGTGACCCCGCAGTGGGTGGTCGCCAGCGACACCGAGGCGGGCCTGACAAACGGCTATGGGCACCCCAGCCGCCTGGGAGCTGACCGCTGGGTCGCGATGATCGGTGCCTATCATCGGATGCTGGCGCGAGGTGGACGTCGGCCCATAGTTTTGGTGATGGTGGGCACTGCTGTGACAGTCGAGGCGATTTCTTCGGACGGTCGCTTTTTGGGCGGCTTTATCCTGCCTGGCCACGGCATCATGTTGCGCGCTCTGGAGTCGGGTACCGCAGGGCTGCACGTGCCCACGGGCGAGGTGTGCCCTTTTCCCACCAATACCAGTGACGCGCTGACCAGCGGCGGCACTTACGCCATTGCCGGAGCGGTCGAATGCATGGTGCAACACGTGCGCCAACACTGCGGCGAAGAGCCGCTGTGCACCATGACGGGCGGCGCGGGCTGGAAAATGGCGCCCAGCATGACGCGGCCCTTTGAGCTGGTGGACAACCTTATTTTTGACGGCCTGTTGGTCATCGCCGAGCGGCGCTTTGCCCCACCTTTAGACGCTGCGGCTTAGGCAGCAGCTTCGGCTGCGGCTTGCGCGGCTGGCGCAAGCCAAGCCTCGGCCAGCCTGACCCAGTAGCTGGCCCCTAGCGGGATTAGATCGTCGTTGAAGTCGTAGCTCGGGTTATGCAGCATGCACGGCCCCCCGCCGTGGCCCACGCTGCGGTGATCGCCATCGCCATTGCCCAAGAACACGTAGCAGCCCGGTTTTGCCATCAACATGTAGGCAAAGTCTTCAGCCCCCATGGTGGGCTCTTGCGCGTGAATGCGGTCAGGCCCTACCAGCGCGGCCATCACGCTACGGGCGAAGTCGGCCGCGTGCGCGTTGTTGATGGTGGGTGGGTAGTTGCGGCGGAACTCGAATTCGCAGGCGACACCAAACGCCGCTGCGGTGTGCTGCGCCACTTCGCGCATACGCTGCTCCAGCATGTCGAGGACCTCAAAGGTAAAAGAGCGCACCGTTCCCCGCAGTTCACACGAATTGGGAATCACATTGGTGGCCTCGCCAGCGTGGATCATGGTGACCGAGATGACACCCGCGTCAATCGGCTTGAGGTTACGGCTCACAATGGTCTGAAAGGCCAGCACCATCTGGCAGGCCACGGGCACCGGATCCAGCCCCAAATGCGGCATGGCGCCATGCGCGCCCTTGCCACGGATGATGATTTTGAATTCATTGCTCGATGCCATTACTGGCCCCGCACTGACCGCAAAATGGCCCTGCGCCATGCCCGGCCAGTTGTGCATCCCAAACACTGCGTCCATAGGGAATCGCTCAAACAAGCCTTCCTTGATCATTTCGCGCGCGCCACCGCCCCCCTCCTCGGCCGGTTGAAAAATCAAGTACACCGTACCATCAAAATCGCGGTGGGTGCTGAGGTGCTGCGCCGCCGCCAGCAGCATGGCGGTGTGACCGTCATGCCCGCAGGAGTGCATTTTTCCTGGGTGCACGCTGGCATGGGCAAAGGTGTTGAGCTCTTGCATGGGCAACGCGTCCATGTCAGCGCGCAGCCCGATAGCCCGCGCAGAGTTGCCTGCCTTCACAATGCCCACCACCCCGGTGGTACCTAAGCCACGATGAATGGGAATGCCCCACGCGGTCAACTGGTGCGCCACCACATCTGCAGTGCGTACTTCTTTAAAGCACAACTCGGGGTGGGCGTGCAGGTCCCGCCGAATAGCGGCCATGCGTGGAGCTTTTTGGACGATGGATTCGATCAGTTGCATATAGATGGTCTGTGTGTGACGTGGGTGTATCCACCTGCTGTGGTGCGCAATGAAAGCGGACTGATTGGCGTGGGCTTGCTACCATGAACACCATGTTCAACCTACGGCGCTGCCCGCCTACGCCACTATGCCAGAGACCATCACCATCCACGCGGACACCGCAGCCAGCAGCCAGCAGATACTGGGGGCTTGCCCGCACGACTGCCCGGACACCTGCTCACTGCTGACCACCGTACAAGGCGGTGTAGCTGTCCGCGTGCAAGGCAACCCCAACCACCCGCAAACCGACGGGGTGTTATGCACCAAAGTGGCGCGTTACACCGAACGCACCTACCACCCGGAGCGCATCTTGACCCCTTTGCGCCGTAGCGGCCCAAAGGGCTCGGGCCAGTTCACCGCCGTTTCATGGGACGAGGCGCTAGCCAGTATCGCGCACCATCTAGGCACCATCGCCGCCGACCCGGCGCGCGGCCCCCAGGCGATACTGCCTTACAGCTACGCCGGCACCATGGGCTGGATTCAGGGCGAGGCCATGGCGGACCGTTTCTTCAACCGGCTTGGCGCTTCTTTGTTGGACCGCACCATTTGCTCGTCCGCTGGCGGGGCTGCGCTGGAGGCAACGTTCGGCGCCAAGGTGGGCATGCGCGTCGAGTTCTTTGCTGAAAGCAAGCTCATCATCATTTGGGGCAGCAACGCAATCGGCAGCAATCTGCATTTCTGGCGCTACGCTCAAGCGGCTAAACGCCATGGTGCAAAGCTCATCTGCATTGACCCCCGCAAAACCGAAACCGCTGAAAAGTGCCAAGAGCACATTGCTTTGCGCCCAGGCACTGACGCGGCTTTGGCGCTGGCGCTCATGCACCAGCTCATTACTCACGACTGGCTAGACCATGACTACATTGCCCAATACACCCTGGGGTGGGACGCGCTGCGCGCACGCGCCCTGGAGTGGTCGCCGGGGCGCGCAGCCCTGGTCTGCGGCATACCCGTTGAACAGATTGAACAGCTGGCTCGGGACTACGGCGCCTCAGTGGCGAGTGGCGCGCCTGCTGCTATCCGGCTGAACTACGGTATGCAACGCGCGCGGGGCGGCGGTAATGCGGTGCGCGCCGTGGCTTGCTTGCCTGCGCTCATTGGCGCTTGGCGCCACCGAGCGGGTGGCCTGCTGCTTTCCGCCTCTGGCACGCATCAGTTTGACCACTCCGCGCTCGGCCGCCCGGACCTTCGCAAGAGCGGACCGGTGCGCACCATCAATATGAGCACGATTGGTGACGAACTGCTACGCCCCGCCGGGCCCGCCTTCGGACCCAAAATTGACGCACTTCTCGTCTACAACAGCAACCCAGTGGCGGTAGCCCCAGACTCCAGCAAAGTTGCGCGGGGGTTTGCGCGCGAGGACCTTTTTACCGTGGTGCTGGAGCATTTTCAGACCGACACTGCGGATTACGCCGATTACATCTTGCCGGCGACCACTCAGCTAGAGCACTGGGATGTACACACCACCTACGGCCACACCGACATCCTGCTCAACCGCCCCGCCATTGCCGCAATAGGCGAGGCGCGCGCCAACACCGAGATATTTCGGTCACTGGCCGGTGCGATGGGGTTTGCGGACCCTTGCTTTGCCGAGGACGACCTCACACTCTGCCGCAGCGCGTTGGACTCTCGCGTGGACTTCTCTCAGTTGATCGACCGAGGCTTTGTCACACTGCCCGCCCCAGAAGCGCCCTTCGCACACGGCGGCTTTTTTACTCCCTCGGGCAAGTGTGAGTTTTTCAGCGGGCGCTTGGCGGGGCAGGATGGCGATGGTTTGCCAGACTACGTGCCCAACTACGAGCCCGGCGTTGCGGGGAGCGCCTATCCCCTGTCGATGATTTCACCGCCCGCGCGGAACTTCCTGAACTCGACTTTTGTCAACGTCAAGAGCCTGCGCTCTATCGAAGGGGTCCCTAAAGTGGAAATAAACGCCCAAGACGCGGATGCGCGCAATATTAAATCGGGCGAGACGGTGCGCGTCTTCAACGCACGCGGTCAGTACCATTGCCAAGCGGAAGTGAGCGACCGCGCACGCCCTGGAGTAGTTCACGGCCTGGGGGTATGGTGGCGCAAATACGGCGCACAAGGCACCAACGTCAACGAGGTCACCGGCCAGCGTTTGACCGATATGGGCCGGGCCCCCACGTTTTATGACTGCGCAGTTCAAATTGAAAGATGCCCGCCTGACGGGGACAACCCGCTCTAAGCGAAGCAGGCGCAGCGGGCGCTATTGGACCTGTTTTGCCTTCGCGAACTTCAACACCCGCGTTGCAATCCACGTTTCGATCAGGAAACACACCAAGGCACACTGGAAGAACACGACGCCTGCCAAGAAGCTAACGATCGAAATTCGGAGGCCTTGAAAGTTCAGCGTCTCTCCTACGAAAAGCACCATGATCGTCAACCCAATGCACACTGCACACAGCGTCAACAAAGCGATGCTCCAGTTAGCCAGTAAGCCCCGCAGTCGCAGCTCAGCCAGTTCGTCAAACACCTTACCGTGGTGGCTAGCCTCGACCAAGCCCGCGACGCTTTGTTCAAGCAGACGCGCCCTGTCGATAATTCGTGCGAGTCGGTTGGCCACCACACCGATCATTCCCGTCACCGCAGTCAACAAGAAAACAGGCGCGACCGATAACTGAATGCCGTGCGAGACGACGTCGGGGTCCAGGGGCAACAACATGACGCGGCTCCTCCAAAAAAAACGCCAACTGAAAAGTTGGCGTTTTGAAAACAGCACATTGTGCAGTTTTAATGGTTGCGCGAGTAGGATTTGAACCTACGACCTTTGGGTTATGAGCCCAACGAGCTACCAGGCTGCTCCATCGCGCGGTAAGTTTGTATTCTAACTTAAACGGCAGCCTTCGTGGCGTCATCTTCAACTATTTCGGTGCGTTCCACCAATTCAACCAACGCCATAGGAGCGTTGTCACCGACGCGGAAACCCATTTTCAGGATGCGCGTGTAGCCACCTGGTCGCGCTTTGAAGCGTGGCCCCAACACGTCGAACAACTTGGTCACGCTATCGCGGTCACGCAAGCGATCAAACGCCAAACGGCGGTTTGCCAATGTTGCCTCTTTGGCCAAGGTAATCATGGGTTCCACCACCCGGCGCAATTCCTTGGCCTTGGGTACAGTGGTCTTGATCGCTTCATGGGCAATCAAAGAGTTCATCATGTTGCGGAGCATCGCCAAGCGGTGTGAGCTTGTGCGGTTAAGTTTGCGTAGTCCGTGGCCGTGGCGCATTTTTTACTTCCTTCAATTTACTATTTGCGAACAGCCGTATTAGGTACTGCTCTGGGCGCCGGGCCGCAGGGGCCCGAAAAAATTATTGACGCTTTTCAAGAGCCGCAGGTGGCCAGCTCTCGAGCTTCATACCCAAGGTGAGACCGCGCGAGGCCAAAACTTCTTTGATCTCGTTGAGTGACTTGCGGCCTAGATTTGGGGTCTTGAGCAGCTCGTTCTCGGTGCGCTGGATCAAATCACCGATGTAGAAGATGTTCTCCGCCTTGAGACAGTTTGCAGACCGAACCGTCAGTTCCAGCTCGTCAACCGGGCGAAGCAAGATCGGGTCAAACTTGGCTTCGCGGCTGGTGGTTGCAGGACCAAAACCGGGCAGTTCATTACCTTCCAGCTGGGCAAACACCGCCAACTGCTCCACCAAGATACGGGCCGACGAACGAACCGCGTCCTCTGCGCTCACCGCGCCGTTGGTCTCGATCTCCACGACCAGCTTGTCCAAGTCAGTGCGCTGCTCGACCCGAGCGCTCTCAACGACATAGCTCACGCGCTTGACTGGAGAGAATGATGCATCAAGCACCATCCGGCCAATCGACTTAGTCTGCTCGTCGGCATGGCGGCGCATAGAACCCGGCACGTAGCCGCGGCCCTTTTCAACCTTGATCTGCATATCGAGTTTGCCACCGTGCGACAGGTGAGCGATCACATGGCTAGGGTTAACAATTTCGACATCATGCGGCGTCTGAATATCAGCGGCAGTGACAACGCCCTCTGCGTCTTTGCGCAGGCTCAGGGTCACTTCATCGCGGTTGTGGAGCTTAAAGACCACGCCCTTGAGATTCAGAAGAATGTTCACTACATCCTCTTGAATTCCATCAATGGAGGAATACTCATGCAAGACACCGGCGATGGTGACCTCCGTTGCCGCGTAGCCCGGCATCGACGACAACAACACCCGACGCAACGCGTTTCCGAGGGTGTGACCGTATCCTCGCTCAAAGGGCTCCAAAGATACCTTCGCCCGGTTTAGACCGAGTTGTTCAACATTGATGGACTTGGGCTTCAACAAACTATTCTGCATTCAAACTTCCTCTCAATACCCCCGGCTCGTTACGTCGGTAAGGCTGGTGAAGCGCCTAGCGCGCAGCGGACCGCGAACTAGGGACAATTACTACAACTCAAACGTTTTTAGCGCGAGTACAACTCAACAATCAAAGATTCGTTGATATCTGCGCCAAACATGTCTCGATCTGGGACCGCCTTGAAGGTACCTTCCGCCTTTTCAGCGCTCACCTCAACCCAGGAAGGCATTCCGACCTGCGCCGCTAACTGGAGGGCCTCGACAACGCGGTTCTGCTTCTTAGACTTGTCACGAATGGCAAGCATGTCGCCGGCCTTGACCATATAAGACGGAATATTTACCGACTGGCCATTAACTGTGATGGCTTTGTGCGAAACCAACTGTCGCGCCTCGGCACGCGTAGAACCAAAACCCATGCGGTAAACCACATTATCCAGACGAGACTCGAGCAAGAACAAAAGGTTCGCTCCCGTGTTTCCCTTGCGGCGGTCGGCCTCTTCGAAGTAGCGACGGAACTGCCGCTCCAACACGCCATACATACGTTTCACCTTTTGCTTCTCGCGCAGCTGCAAGCCGTAATCGGAGGTCCGGGCGCCTGAGGTACGGCCATGCTGGCCGGGTTTTGAATCGAACTTTGCCTTGTCTCCAATAGCGCGACGTGCACTTTTGAGAAACAGGTCTGTACCTTCTCGGCGTGAGAGTTTGGCCTTGGGGCCTAGATAGCGTGCCACTTGAACTTCCTTTTTATGTCATCTTCCGCGCAATATGCGCGGGAGCCGCAAACTATCGTTTACGGCGGTGGGCTTGTGAAAAATTAGATACGACGACGCTTTTGCGGACGGCAACCGTTGTGGGGTACCGGTGTCACATCGGCAATCATATTGATGCGTATTCCCAGTGCAGCTAATGCCCGCACTGAAGACTCGCGACCGGGACCCGGACCCTTGATCTCAACATCCAGGTTTTTGATACCCTGTTCCAAAGCCGCGCGACCTGCGACTTCCGAGGCAACCTGCGCTGCAAAAGGAGTGGATTTGCGCGAGCCTTTGAAACCCTGTCCGCCGGAAGAAGCCCAAGACAAGGCATTTCCTTGGCGATCCGTGATCGTAATGATGGTGTTGTTGAAAGAGGCGTGAACATGCGCGATACCGTCCGCGACATTTTTACGAACTTTCTTGCGAACGCGTTGTGCAGCGCTATTTGCGGGAGCTTTTGCCATAGTGGTCTTAAATCCGTCTTATTTCTTCAATGATGCAGCAGCCTTGCGGGGGCCTTTGCGAGTGCGTGCGTTGGTGCGTGTGCGTTGGCCGCGCATCGGCAATCCGCGGCGGTGACGGAAGCCTCGGTAACAGCCAATATCCATCAATCGCTTGATGTTCATCGTAGTTTCCCGGCGCAAGTCACCCTCAATCGTGAATTCTGCGATTGCGTCGCGAATCTTCTCAAGATCACCGTCTGTCAGTTCCTTGATCTTTTTAGAATATGCAATGCCACACGCCTCACATATTTTGCGAGCTCGGGTGCGACCGATTCCGAAAATGGCGGTTAAACCAATCTCGGAATGCTTTTGCGGCGGGATATTGATACCAGCGATACGTGCCATTTGCGTCCTCTTAAACTCTAGCCATTAACCTTGGCGCTGCTTGTGACGTGGATCAGTACAAATCACACGAACAACGCCTTTACGACGAATAATTTTGCAGTTACGGCAAATTTTCTTAACCGAAGCCGAGACTTTCATTTTTTCTCTCCTAAAACTTGAACCGGTACTATTTCGCTCTTTTACGAAACAAACCACAAACAGCTATCCAACCCCGCCGCTTCGAACCCACTCCTCACCGGGAGGCTAAGATTTAAAGCTGGCCTTCTTCAATAGTGAGTCGTATTGCTGCGACATCATGTAATTTTGCACTTGCGCCATGAAATCCATCGTGACCACAACAATGATCAGAAGTGAGGTACCACCAAAATAAAATGGCACGTTGTACTTCAAAATCAAAAACTCCGGCAGTAAGCAAACAAACGTGATGTAAACCGCGCCAGCCAAAGTCAACCTAAGTAATATCTTGTCGATGTACCTTGCAGTTTGATCACCGGGACGAATTCCGGGGATAAACGCACCGCTTTTCTTCAAGTTGTCGGCAGTTTCTCGGCTGTTAAAGACCAGGGCTGTGTAAAAGAAACAAAAGAAAACTATAGCGCTGGCATATAGCATCACATAAATAGGCTGACCCGGGCTCAAAGTCCCCGCAATGTCTTTCAGCCAACGCATGGACTCCCCTGCACTGAACCAATCTGCAACCGTAGCAGGCAGTAATATGATCGACGAAGCAAATATCGGCGGGATGACGCCCGCCATATTGAGCTTTAAGGGCAAATGCGATGACTGTCCGCCGTACACCTTGTTACCAACCTGGCGTCTCGCATAATTCACCAGTATTTTCCGCTGGCCGCGCTCTACAAACACTACGAAATACGTGACCAAGGCAACCAAAACCACAATCAACAGCGAAACAATGATGCTCATCGCTCCCGTGCGCACCAACTCGAGAAGACCGCCAATCGCAGAGGGCAAGCCTGCAGCGATACCACCAAAAATCAATATTGAAATACCATTTCCCAAGCCTCGCTCGGTTATTTGTTCGCCCAACCACATCAAGAACATCGTCCCTGCGGTCAGCGTGATCACAGAAGTAACCCGAAAACCCATCCCCGGCGACACTACCAAGCCTGCAGAAGCCTCTAGAGCCAAAGAGATACCCACCGATTGAAACAGAGCCAGTCCCAATGTGCCGTAGCGCGTGTACTGGGTGATTTTTCTTCTGCCCGCTTCGCCTTCTTTCTTCATCTGCTCAAAGGTAGGGAGCACATAGCCCAACAACTGCATAATGATTGAAGCCGATATATAGGGCATGATGCCCAAGGCAAAAATCGTAAACCGGGATAGCGCGCCTCCGGAAAACATATTGAACAGACTCAATATACCGCCTTGCTGGCCTTTGAAAAGCTGTTGGAGCTGGTTAGGGTCAATGCCCGGCACCGGTATATGCGCGCCAATTCGGTACACGACCAGCGCCAGCAATAGAAACATGAGTCGGCGACGAAGATCGCCGAACTTATCCGTCTTGCCAGATTGCGCTATATTGGTTGCCACAAATACGTCTCAGTACACAGATTTAGGCTACGCTTCCACCAGCAGCCTCAACTGCCAGCTTGGCACCAGCAGTTACGCCCAGGCCTGTTAATTTGACCGCTCTCGTAATAGCTCCGGTGTTAATGACTTTGACGACTTTTGCCATTTGGCCAACCAGGCCAGCTCGTTTCAATATCAGCAAGTCCACCTCAGGTAAGCCCAATAACTCTAGGCTTGTCAAGGTGACTTCAGCGTTGAACTTCAGCAAATGCGATTTGAAACCCCGCTTGGGCAAGCGGCGATGCATGGGCATTTGTCCGCCCTCAAAACCAACCTTGTGGTAACCGCCAGAGCGAGATTTCTGACCTTTGTGACCGCGGCCCGCCGTTTTGCCGAGCCCAGATCCGATACCGCGACCTACGCGACGCTTTGCATGCTTTGCGCCATCAGCCGGCTTAATGCCATTGAGTTCCATCATCAATCCCTTAGAGCACTTTGACCAAATAACTGATCTTGTTGATCATGCCGCGGACCGCAGGCGTGTCTTCCAACTCGCTGGTGCTGTTCATCTTGCGCAGGCCTAAGCCACGCACCGTTGCACGGTGGGACTCCTTGCAGCCAATGGGACTGCGAACCAATTGGACTTTTACTGTTTGTGGTGTCGTCATTTTCAACCCCTCGTATTAAACGAAGATCTCTTCAATAGTTTTCCCACGCTTTGCCGCAACTTGTGCGGGCGTCGTCGACAACGCCAGCGCGTCAAGCGTCGCGCGAACCATGTTGTAGGGGTTAGTCGAGCCATGACTCTTGGCCACGATATCGGTAATCCCAACGACTTCGAACACCGCGCGCATGGGACCGCCAGCAATGATTCCAGTGCCTTTGGGTGCTGGCGCCATCATCACATTGGCGGCTCCGTGTTGACCCATCACCTTGTGGTGAATAGAACCATTTTTGAGACTGACCTTCATCATATTGCGACGCGCTTCTTCCATCGCTTTTTGGACCGCAGCGGGCACTTCTTTGGATTTTCCCTTGCCCATGCCGATGCTGCCGTCGCCATCACCCACAACGGTGAGCGCTGCGAAACCGAGAATACGACCGCCCTTTACCACTTTGGTGACGCGGTTAATCGCAATCATTTTTTCCCGCAGACCGTCTTCGGGTCCTTCAGCCTTGCCCTGCATTTTCGCTTGTACTTTAGCCATCTTTATTTCCGATCCGGTTAGAACTGCAAGCCGGCTTCGCGCGCTGCGTCTGCCAAGGCCTTGACCCGACCGTGGTAGGCAAAGCCCGCCCGGTCAAACGCCACTTTTTCAACGCCAGCCGCTTTGGCTTTCTCAGCCACCAGCTTGCCAACGATTTGCGCTGCAGCGACATTGCCGCCTTTGCCAGAGCCGCCGAGCGCAGTGCGTACATCTGCCTGCGCGGTCGAAGCCGTAGCGAGTACCCTTGCACCGTCTCCCGAAATCACGGTTGCGTAGATATGCAGGTTGGTACGATTTACGGTCAAACGGGCTACGCCCTGGATCGCAATACGGATCCTCGTTTGACGCGCCCGACGTAGCCGTTGCTGTTTTTTCGTCAACATGGTCCAGCCCTTTACTTCTTCTTGGTTTCTTTGATGGTGATCTTCTCGTCCGAATAGCGTATCCCTTTGCCCTTGTAAGGCTCAGGCGAACGAACATCACGGATTTCGGCAGCTATTTGACCGACGCGTTGCCTATCAGCACCCTTAATCAAAATCTCGGTCGGCGTTGGCGTGGCCACTGTGATGCCGACCGGCATGTCGATATTCACGGGATGAGAATATCCAACCGCCAGGTTCAGTTTATTGCCGACTGCCTGGGCTTTGTAACCCACACCGATCAACGTTAACTTCTTTTCGAAGCCTTTGGTCACACCGACTACCATGTTGTTAACCAACTGGCGCATAGTGCCCGACATTGCGTCCGACTCACGCGAATCATTCGCCGGAGCGAAACTCAATTTTCCAGCGTCAATGGCAATCCTGACTAAGGGGTTTTGAGTCAAATTCAGGCTACCCCCGGCGGCTTTGACGGTGATCTGGTCCCCTTGGAACGTCACATCAACGCCCACCGGAACCAGGACAGGAAGTTTTCCTACACGAGACATTTTTTATACTCCTCTATGCAGGTTTAGGCTACGTAGCACAAGACTTCGCCGCCAACGCCAGTAGCGCGCGCTTTGCGGTCAGTCATCACGCCCTGCGGGGTGGTGACAATTGCTACACCCAGACCGTTTTGCACCTGGGGAATTGCACCGCTTACTCGATAAACCCGCAAGCCGGGGCGACTTACCCGCTCAATTCGCTCGATCACAGGTCGACCCGCGTAATACTTCAAAGCGATTTCCAACTCGGACTTACCGTCCGCTGTTGAAACTTTAAATCCATCAATATATCCCTCATCCTTCAGGACTTGGGCAATGGCCACCTTCACTTTGGAGGAAGGAACAAGAACGGTTGACTTGGCAACCATCTGCGCGTTACGGATGCGCGTCAACAAGTCGGCAATGGGATCACTCATACTCATATTTGTTCTCCTGCCGCTTACCAGCTCGCCTTGACCATGCCAGGGATTTCTCCGGCAAACGCCATTTCGCGAATCTTTGCTCGTGCCAGACCGAAATGCTGGAAGGTGCCACGCGGGCGTCCGGTAATCGCGCAGCGATTGCGCTGACGAGTCGGATTGGCGTTTCGGGGTAATTTCTGCAAGCCCAGACGCGCCATTGCACGCTCATCTTCAGTGACTTTTACGTCGCTTGCGATGGCTGAAGAGGCTGCGTATTTCTTCGCATACTTAGCCGCCAACTTGTCACGTTTGAGTTCGCGCTCAATTAATGCCATTTTTGCCACTGGTCACCTCAATTCTTGAACGGGAAACGGAAACCGGCGAGCAATGCTTTGCATTCTTCGTCTGTCTTCGCGGTCGTGGTAATGCTGATATTGAGGCCGCGCAAGGCGTCAACCTTGTCATATTCAATTTCAGGGAAAATAATTTGTTCTTTAACGCCGATGTTGTAGTTCCCACGGCCATCAAAAGCGCGCCCAGAAATGCCGCGGAAGTCGCGCACACGGGGCAGAGCCACGGTGACAAAGCGGTCCAGGAATTCATACATCTGAACAC
>JARXAU010000055.1 GCA_029865675.1 Rhodoferax sp. | reverse complement strand
GCTGCCATCACCGGCGCCTACAGCATCACCGTGCCAGTGGGCGATGCCCTGTCTGATGGCACTTACACGCCGTCGATCACCGTCACCGACACAGCAGGCAACGCCACCACCTCCTCGGGCACCGCGTTCACCGTGGACACTACGCCCCCGGCTGTGCCCACCCTGGCCGAGTCCTCCACCACCAAGCTCTCCGACGGCTACCTCAACAACACCGAGGCCAGCACCAATACCACCATCCGCGTGAGCTTTACCAAGACCGGCAACACCGCCCCTGACGTCGGTGGCAAGGTCGAACTCTTGCTCAACAACACAAGCTTTAGCACCGCCAAGACCGCCACCCTGACGGCAGCACACATCACCAATGGCTACGTGGACTTCACCGTTGCCAAGGCAGACCTAGGCATTGACGGTAGCAAGAGCCTCACCGCCGTTGTCACCGATAAGGCGGGCAACGCCAGCACCGCCAGCACCGCCAAGTCCTTTACCCTGGACACCGCAGCACCCACTCTGAGCACCGTCACAGCGCCCTCGACTTCCCTGGGCACGATTGCCGGTACCCCAGGCAACAGCGCAGGCGAGACCATCACCTTGACGCTGACCTTTGATGGCGCAGTCAACGGCCTGACCAGCGTTACCAACAGCAACATCTTTAAAGTCGCAGGCAACGACGTCTCCGCCACCTGGGGCGGCACAGCGGGCAGCACCACGCGCACCCTGACCTACACCGTAGCGGCCGGACAGAACGGTCTGGCCACGATTGACGAGGCCGCGCTCAAGACGGCCTTGATTGCAGGCATCAGCGACGCTGCGGGCAACGCATTTAGCTACACCGGGGCAATTTCAGATATCGACGCCGGTACCAAGGCGCTGCCCACCATCGATACCACGGCGCCCACTGTGAGCTCGATCGCCTTCACCAGCGCCACCGGCATACAAAACAAGCTACTTAACAAAGGAGACACGGTCACCGTAACCGTTACCATGAGCGAGGCAGTCAACGTCGACGTCAACGTCAACGGCGAGCTACCCGTCGTGTATCTCAACATCGGCGACCAATTCCCAAAGGCTACCTACGACCCTAAAACGAGCACCTCGACCCTGCTGCGCTTCGTTTACACCATTGAGGATAAACTAAACGGCGACCCACTAAAAGATCCACTAAACGACGACAACGGCATAGGCATCGGTCCCAGTCAGCTGTTCTTAGGAACTATCAAGGACGCTGCTGGTAACGACGCCAACCGCGACCACGCGTTTGTCTCACACGACGCCAACTACAAAGTCGATACCACGGCGCCAGTCTTCACAAACACCAATTGGTCTCCAAACATACCCAGCGGCACGCCAGATGGCACGACCATACTGACAGCGACTGCAACAGACGCCAATGGCGTCACTTATTCCTTAAGCGGCACGGATGCGATTTACTTCAACATTGCTGACACCGGTGTTGTAACGCTAAAGGCTGCGCCGTCTTATTCCACCAAGGCGAGTTATAGTTTCAAAGTCGATGCCACCGACCTGGCGGGAAATGTCACTTCACAAGATGCGACCTTAACTATCACCCCAGGTCCAGGGGACGCAACAATTGTGTTGCCTCCCGGCAGCGGCTTTGGTACTAACGCCCAGCTAGTTAAACCGATTCAGGTAGACGGTGGGCGCTGGTATTACTTGCTTGACACTGATGGAAATGGCGTCGAGAACACGGTTACCCACGATGTCTTGGACAATGTGTTAAACGGTGCATTGGACACCACATTAGACGACGGCACGCGGCTTTATAGATTTGGTGACTTGACTGCCAAGCTTGCAACCATAGGCGTTACTGGCTTAGAAAAAGTGACTGATGCTCACTATGGAACAAGCATAGGTGCAGAAAGAACTGGCGACAACACGATAAACGACGATTACAACGACTTACTCGCCATCTGGGATGCTTACAACGGTAAGGCACGCGACCAGCAAAGCATGCAGTTCAATGCAAATTACTGGCCTTCCAGCGACTATTGGGCAGCAGACCTTGCGTCGGCAGGCAAACACTACTACATGACGCAAAGTGGTGTGGTGAACGTAGGGGCAGACAACAGCGGACGGTATGCGGTGTTTGAGGTGGTGCTCTAAACGGTCGCGGGCGTGCAATAGGAACTGCGCAAGCCCCTGTTTTTTTCTGCCCGAGCACCGTAATTATTTTTTAATTTAGTGCATAAATTTGCCTTTTTAACCATTTTTAACACTTAAGCCAACCCTCGTTCTGCCGAACTTCTTAGCACACGCTAGGGAGTTCGGCACATGTTGTTACGGTTGCACACCGCCAGCCAAGGGGCGGTTTATCGGATAGTCATCACTTTTTTCATCGCCCTGCTTGCGGGCTGCGGCGGTGGTTCGGGCGGAACTACCAGCGGCGCAGACAGCGCCCTGGGCACGGTCACGCTGGAGCTGAACATGGCGCCCTTGCCCGCCGCAGTGGCGGCGCAGGTGATGCGGCCCATGGCCAGCGTGGGGGAATACACCATCTACACCCCGGCCCAGATTCGCGCTGCCTACACCATGCCTGCCCTGCCCGCGTCGGGCGCAGCGCTCACGCCGGCCCAGGCAGCGGCATTGGGGGCGGGGCAGACGATTTACCTGATAGCCGCCTTTCACGACCCCTATATTGCCCAAGAGCTGGCGGCGTTTAACACGCGCTTTGGCCTGCCCGCGTGCAGTGTGACGGTGCTGGGGCCACCCCGCGCGCTGCCACTGGCCGGTGCATCCACCGCAGGCTGCGAGCTGCTCGTGGCACCGAGCACGGCGGATGGCGGCATTAGCGCCACTGCACCCGCCTACGACTACGCCTGGGCCACCGAGATTGCCTTGGACGTGCAGTGGGCGCACGCCACGGCCCCCTTGGCGCGCTTGGTGCTGATAGAAGCGCAAGACAGTTCGCTGACGAGCTTGTTAGGCGCGATCAAACTGGCCAACAACATGGGGCCGGGCGTGGTGTCGATGAGCTTTGGCGGCAAAGAGGGCAACTGGACCGATCTTGTCGACAGCGTGTTTGCCAGCGACCAAATGACCTACCTGGCCGCCACAGGCGACCATGGGCCGCAAGTGGACTGGCCAGCGGTATCGCCCCGCGTGCTGGCGGTGGGCGGCACGAGCTTGCGCTTTTCAGACACGGGGCAGCGCAGCGAAACCAGTTGGTCGGCCACAGGCGGTGGGTTTAGCGCCTACACGCCCGCGCCCGATTACCAAAGCGCCGCAGTGCCTGGCTTGGGCGGCAAGGCGTTTCGCGGTGTGGCCGATGTGGCCATGAATGCCGACCCGGCCACTGGCCAGTATGTTGCACGCGTAGAGCCGGGCGCGTCTGAGCCCGTGTGGATCAGCGGCGCCGGTACGAGCCTGGCAACGGCGCAATGGGCCGGCATTGTGGCCGTGGGCAACGCGCAACGCGCCTTGGCCGCCAAGGCGCCCCTGGGCGCTCTGCATGCATTGCTCTACGGGGCCATAGCGCGCGCGCCGGGCAACTACTTCAGCGCCTTCGGAGACGTGGCGACGGGTGCCCACGGAAGCTGCAGCAGCTGCAGCGCATCGGTGGGCTATGACACCTTGACCGGGCTCGGCGCGCCCAAGGTGGACGGCTTGCTTGCACTGTTGTCGCAGTTTTCTGCAAGCCCTGCCGCACAGGCAGGCTTTGCACCGCAGGCTAAAGCCGCAAGCACCACGATCACTGCCCGGGACATGGCGGCAAGGGCTGGCGACGCCTTTGCGGGCAGCATCTCGTTCGCTGACCCACTCGCCGCGCGCCTGACCATCACCATCACCGGCGTGCCGCAAGGCCTCGAACTCGTTCCTAGCGGACAGTCCGTGCTGGTGAAATGGGCCGCGCCCCGCGCTGGCAACTACACCCTGCGGTTAAAAACTACCAACGACTTAGGGCAAAGCGCTCAGGCTACGGTGCAGCTTGCGGTGAACTGACCTTTGTTTTTGGCGGCAGTTGCATTGGGGTGCTGCAACCCGTGGGGCTTGCGGTTTCTCCGCTGGTGCTCAGGGTGCGGCAGCGACGCTCGGTCCATCAACAGGCTCTGTGCGCCCATCACACCCTGTCATCAAGAGCAACACCCGGCGCGCGCTGTCCGCACGCAATAAAAAATGGATTGAGTGTGTTGGCGGGCTCGCGGTAGCTCAGTGTCGAGCCGTCCGGTTGCGCTACCACGCCACCAGCCGCCGTGACCAAAGCATGCCCTGCAGCGGTATCCCAGATGCAGGTTGGGCCAAAGCGGGGGTAGACATCCACAGCCCCTTCGGCCACCAGGCAGAACTTCAATGAACTCCCAACATCGATGCCATCGACCGACTTGAACTTCTTTAACCAATCGGCCAGCTGTGGTGATGGGTGGGACCGGCTCATGGCCACACGCAGTTTTTGATCGCTCGAAGGGTCAAGCCCTAGGCCGGACACTTTGATGTCCGTCCAGCCCGTGGCATCTCTCTTTTGGGCGCGCGCCGCAAAGGCGCAGGTCTCGCCAAAAGCGCCCCAATACAAAAGCCCCAGCGCTGGTGCACCCACCACCCCTAATTGCGGCTCGCCATGCACTACCAGCGCTACGTTGACGGTGAACTCGCCATTGCCTTTGATGAACTCTTTCGTGCCATCCAAGGGGTCTACCGCCCAATACAGCGCAGGCTGCTCACCTTCAGAAAATGAATTCACGCTCTCCTCAGACAGTATCGGAATCTCTGGCCAACGCGCGGACAAGCGCGTTAACAAGACATCGTTCGACGCCCGGTCGGCATCCGTCAGGGGGGAGCCGTCGGCCTTTAAATCACTCTGCAAGCTGCCACGCTTTGCATAAATCGCCATGATGGCGCTCCCCGCGTCATCCACCAAGTCAACAAGAAATTGCACATCCTGTTCATCCACAAGCCTAAGCCCCGCCATACAAACAAGCCTTTCATTTAGATTCAATCGCAGCCCACACCCTAGCTAGCTGCTCTTGCGTGCAGTGTGGGGGCAAACCAAGCGCTCAACAGCAGCCAGCTGAACCAGCTCGATTTTGAAGCATGCGATTCGACCATGCTATTGTGCAAATTTACACTTTATAATTTAAGCATAAATTTGCACAAATGAGGGCAGGAATCAAAAATGATCAAACTGGTAGCAATTATTGGTGCGGGCTTTAGTGGGGCCACAACCGCCATCCACTTGTTAAAAGCAGCCAAGACGCCGATGAGGGTGATCTTGATCGACGCAAAGTCTCCCCATGGCGGGGGCCTTGCCTATTCGACCTTTGACGATAACTTTGTGCTCAATGTGCCCGCCCAAAACATGAGCGTGTTTCCGGATCGGATGGACGACTTTGCGCAGTACTGCAACGCAGAAGACTCTGCTCTGGTCTCATCATCCTTCGTGTCTAGGCGCATCTATGGCGAATACCTCAAGCAAAGATTGAGCAGTGTTGCGCAAACCAGTATGGGCGAGCTAGTGCTCTTAAAAGAGCGGGTCATTTCGCTCACCCAAGACGCAAGCGGCTACCAACTGCATTGCAGCAGCGGTCTCAAAATAGGCGCGCACAGCGTTGTTTTGTCCTTTGGCCATTTCGCCCCCAAGCCGCTCGACGCACTGCTGCCCGGCAAAGTCGACGCTAAAGCGCTGATCGTCAACAATCCATGGGACGTGCACGCTATCGATTCCGTTCCCAGAAACAAAGATGTATTGATTGTCGGCACCGGCCACACCGCCATTGACACCTTATTTAGGCTAGAGACTGCCCTCGCCGATCGGCGAATTTGGATGTTCAGTCGGCATGGCCTGCATCCGCAGGGCCACAGGCCGGTTGGCGAGTTTCACAAAGACCCAGTTTTACAAAAAATGGTTCAAGACCGAGTGCTTGAGGCCCTGTTGCGTACGCATTCACTGCGCGCGGTTGTGAAAGTAGTGCGACAACTCATCAGCGAACTTGACGTGAACTGGCGCGATGTCATCAATGCCTTGCGCCCCATCACGCCAACACTTTGGCAGACGCTGCCCAAAACCGAGAAGTCTCGGTTTTTGCGGCACGTCGTTCCTTACTGGGACGTCCTTCGGCACCGACTCTCACCCCTCGCTATCAAAAGGCTCCGCACCAGTTTTGATGAGGGCCGAAGCACCATCGGCGCGTACGCCATCCAAAGCATCCGAACCCAGAGGGATGGTGATATCCAAGTCACCGCCAAATGCCGTCACACCCACCAAGCAAATTCGTTCACAGTCGGCGCTGTTGTCAATTGTTCCGGCCCCACCTACGACATTACGAAAACGGGCAACGAGCTTGTGTCGTTTTTGTCCAGCCAGGGCATCCTTAGTCAGGACGAGATGAAAATAGGGTTTCGTGTGGCCGCTGATTACACGGTCAACCCCAATTTCCCCCGAATTTATTACGTTGGGCCCATGCTCAAGGCAACCCACTGGGAAGCCATCGCCGTGCCAGAGCTGCGGGTGCACACCGCCAGGCTTGCCCAAACCATTCTTGAAGATAGCCAATAACTGTTGCGATGACGCAGACCAAGCCCCACCCGCGCCACCAAGCCGTGCTCCTGCGAGAGTCAGGACTCACTGCGGCCGAGGTGGCCCGCACTGTAGGCCTCAGCGCTCCTACCGTGCTGTCGCTGCACAAAGCGTTCAAGGCGGGCGGCTGGGCCGCCGTTGACCAGCGCACCCCCGGGCGACCGCGCACCCCAGCCCATCGAGGGGCGCCCACAGACCTAGCGCAACAGTTTGCCAATGACACCACCACCCTTTGGACTACCGAGCTGTTGGCCCAGTGGCTCACCCAGCGAGAAAGCAAGCCCCTGAATGCCCGAGCTGCGCAGCGCCGCATGGACCAATGGGGCTGGCTGCCGCCCCACAACACCACCAGCGGCTACAAGCCTCCGTCTACGTCCTTTATTACCGCAGGTTCACACGGCTCTCCTAACAAGGGGCTGCACTTGCTCTGGGCACGCACAGCGCGTGGCGCGCTCTTGTGGGTCAACCTACAAGGCCCCGCCACCGACAGTGATTACCAGACCCTCGCCCAGCACTTGCTTTCAAGACACCAAGACGGCTTCACCCTCGCCCTGTCTTTTGCCGGCCTGAAATACACCCCGCAATTCACTCTGTGGCTGGAGATGCACCCACAAGTCCGCCTGCTTGCCGCCACACCAGCATCTGCATCTGCACACCCAGCCGAACCTCAAGGCTCAAGCCACACCAACCAAGCCCACGCCATGCAGCCCACCAGCGCCCAAACTACCACGGCCCACTCCACAGCCCGACGCATTAGCCCCGCAAGCGGCGCCGCTCCACACCTCACCCACCTGCAGCGCCTGGAGGCCGAGAGCATCCACATCCTGCGCGAGGTGGTCGCCACGTGTGACAACCCCGTGATGCTGTATTCCATAGGCAAAGACAGCGCGGTGATGCTGCACCTGGCGCTCAAGGCGTTTTACCCGGCCAAGCTGCCTTTTCCGCTGCTGCATGTGGACACGGGCTGGAAGTTCAAAGACATGTACGCCTTTCGCGACCGCATGCAGATGCAGCACGATTTCAAGCTTTTGGTGCACCAAAACCCGGAAGGCCTGTCCATGGGCATTAACCCCTTTACCCACGGCTCGCAAATCCACACCGACCTGATGAAAACCCAGGGCCTGAAGCAGGCGCTGGACCACTACCAGTTTGACGCTGCCTTTGGCGGCGCCAGACGTGACGAAGAAAAGTCGCGCGCCAAGGAGCGCATTTTTTCGTTTCGCAGCGCCCAGCACCGCTGGGACCCCAAGAACCAGCGCCCGGAGCTGTGGAACCTGTACAACACCCACAAAAACAAGGGCGAGAGCCTGCGCGTGTTTCCTATCTCTAACTGGACCGAACTCGACATCTGGCAGTACATCCACTTAGAAAACATTCCTATCGTGCCCCTGTACTTTGCGCGAGAGCGCCCGGTGGTGGAGCGCGATGGCGCGCTCATCATGGTGGACGACGAGCGCATGCCGCTGCGCCCTGGCGAAGTGCCGATGCTCAAAAGCGTGCGCTTTCGCACCCTGGGCTGCTACCCGCTGACTGGCGCGGTGGAGTCCACGGCTGCCACGCTGCCCCAGATCATCCAAGAGATGCTGCTGACCACCACGTCAGAGCGCCAAGGGCGGGTCATCGACCACGACAGCGCCGCGTCTATGGAAAAGAAGAAGCAAGAGGGGTACTTTTAAATGGCACACACCAGCGACCTGATCGGCCAAGACATTGAGGCCTATTTGCACCAGCACCAGCACAAAGGCTTGCTGCGCTTTATCACCTGCGGCAGCGTGGACGACGGCAAAAGCACGCTGATCGGGCGCCTGCTGTACGACAGCAAAATGATTTTCGAGGACCAGCTGCAAGCCCTGGAGGCCGACAGCAAACGCATGGGCACCCAGGGGCAAGAGATTGACTTTGCCCTGCTGGTGGACGGCCTGGCCGCCGAGCGCGAGCAAGGCATCACGATTGACGTGGCCTACCGCTTTTTCTCCACCGACCAGCGCAAGTTCATCGTGGCCGACACACCCGGCCACGAGCAGTACACGCGCAATATGGTGACAGGCGCGTCCACCGCCGACGTGGCCGTGGTGCTGGTGGACGCGCGCAAGGGCGTGCTGACCCAAACCCGGCGCCACAGCTACCTGGTGCACCTGATGGGCATACGCCAGGTGGTGCTGGCCATTAACAAGATGGACATGGTGGGCTACGACCCCGCCCGCTTTGAAGAAATCAAACAAGACTACCTGGCTTTTGCCAGGCAATTGACTGGCCTGGCGGTCACGCCCATACCCATGTCGGCCCTTAAAGGCGACAACATCACCACGCCCAGCCACCGCATGCCCTGGTTCCATGGCAGCACGCTGATGGGCTACCTGGAAACCGTGCCGCTGCTGCAAGACCGTTTGGCCCAACTGCCGTTTCGCATGCCCGCGCAGTGGATCAACCGGCCAAACCAAGACTTTCGGGGCATTTGCGGCACCATCGCCTCGGGCCAACTGCGCGCGGGCGACACGGTACGGGTGCAGCCCTCGGGCCGCGAAGTGAGGGTGGCGCGCATCGTCACCCAGTCTGGCGACCTGGACCACGCCGTGGCCGGCCAGGCGGTGACGCTGACGCTGGCCGATGAGGTGGATGTGTCGCGCGGCGACATGCTCAGCGCGCCCCAAGCCCCGGCCACTGTGGCCGACCAATTGCAGGCTCATGTGGTGTGGATGGCGGCAGAGGCCTTATCGCCCGGGCGCAACTACTGGCTCAAGTGCGGCACGCAAATCGTGGGCGCAAGCGTGACGCGCATCAAGCACCTGGTCAACGTCAACACCCTGGAGCACATGGCCGCTGAAAAGCTGGACCTGAACGTAGTGGCCGAATGCAATCTGGCCACCGACAAGCCGCTGGTGTTTGATGCGTATGCAACCAACAGCGCCACCGGCGGCTTTGTGCTGATTGACCGCATCAGCCACCAGACGGTGGGCGCAGGCGTCATCGACCACGCCCTGCGCCGCGCCCAAAACGTGATGCCGCAGTACTTTGAGGTGAACAAGGCCGCCCGCGCCGCACTCAACCAGCAAAAGCCTTGCGTGCTGTGGTTTACCGGCCTGTCAGGCTCGGGCAAAAGCACGATTGCCAATGCTTTGGAAAAACAGCTCTATGCCCAAGGCCACCGCACCTATGTGCTGGACGGCGACAACGTGCGCCACGGCCTGAATAAAGACCTGGGCTTCACCCAGGAAGACCGCATCGAAAACATCCGCCGCGTGGCCGAGGTCGCCAAACTGATGGTGGACGCGGGTCTGATCGTAATTACCACCTTTATCTCACCCTACCGCGCAGACCGGGCTATTGCCCGCAGCCTGTTTGCGCCGGGGGAGTTTTTTGAGGTGTTTGTGGATACCCCGGTGGAGCTGTGCGAGCAGCGCGACCCCAAGGGCTTGTACAAAAAGGCGCGGCGCGGGGAGATTAAGAACTTTACGGGGATTGATTCGGCGTTTGAGGCGCCGGATGCGCCGGAGGTGCGGTTGGAGACCGGGGGGACGGATGTGGCGCAGAGTGTGGCGGCGTTGACCAATATGTTGGCCGCAATATGACCAAAAGCAATCAATACCATGCAAGCTGGAATTCCTATGACGATTTAGCATCCTATTATCTAAAGGCTTCAAGTCATCAATAATTTCCGAAAAAATATAACAACAAATTTTCTACGGGAGATCACTATAGTTTTCGTTATTCAGTTCTAAAAATAACTAGACCGGGCTATATTTTAAACACTAACACGGATGCGTAGGCTTGCTTCACATCGTGGTGCTTTTTTCGCACACGCCAAAATCCGCCTGAGGGCTCGCGAGCTTCATGTATACCAACAACATAATTTTTACGCCCAATTAGTAGAATACTCTGCAATTGTTGCGACAAGATCAGGGACCGAGTAATTGTGATCAGCGTAGAAAACACCCATGCGTCCATGCTTTTCTCGAAGTTTGCAATATTTTTCGACTACAAAATATCGCTCTCTATCTAAATAATCATCAAACATCAATAATGTACCTACCCTTGCGGAGAGAAGACTATAAAGAAACGATGCCACTCGAAACCGTCCATCAATAAGAATGGCATCAGGAATTAAATTATATTGCTTCGCTGCACCCCACGGGGCGACCATATATCTCCAAAAATCTGCTGACTTAGCTCGACTGACCGGAACCCCCCACTGATGAACATCACCAAAATCACAGTGTTTAATAACTAGCTTTACATCGCTGCGAGATAACGATTCGCTAACTTTATCGATCCATGGCTTCGAGGTATCAACCGATAGAATCGACTTCACCCCAGCGACATTAGCAGCGTAAGAGGTACTCCCTCCACAACCGTACTCAAGAAAACAATTACTTCGGCTCATTGCATCCATAAAAAACTGAAGACCGCAATGATCCATCGCTGGTTGGAGAATTTTTTCATTTGACATGGGAGCTAATCCTAGACTAAATATACTAACAATACGGCGGAAGGAAATCTAAAAACGTCAAATCGAACCTATTGCAGTATCTTTAGGCATATTGACACAAGTTTTCTGAATTTCACTAGAATTATGAAATCTATGTTAGATGCTATTCAAATAGATCTTGGCCGCAACACAAGAATTCTGCTCTTTATCAGACCAACTCAACCAACAAACCGTGCTTGGTGGGGTTTGGTATGCAAATATTAATATCACAAAAATATCTTTTAAAATCATTTTTATCTAACTGCGAAAGTCAGACTAGACAACAACCGACTGCCCGCCCCGCGGAAAAATATAGCGATTAGCATGGACTTTCACTACCACCACGTCACCAGGCGTCAACGTTTTGGGATGAGTGTAGTAAAAACCGCTAATTCCAGTTGCAGAAATGTTTTTTTCCTTGAGATCTGATCGAAAATAACCGCACGGAACTCGCTCTTGCCAAACATCATTTACAAAAATATTTATATAAAGGTCGTTCGAGTTTTTATTTTTATCCACAAGCCATCCCTTCACTTCAATTGAATTTGAGATATCAAGCGAACCATAAAGCTTTTTGTCTAAAACAGAGGATGCCAGGAGAGTCTGAAGATAACCCATCTCTGTAGCAAGGCGCTCTAACTTTAGTTTCGGAAAATTAAATTTTTCACTTTTGAAATCATGTTTAGCAAAAAAAGCCTCCCCGCGATCAAAATTAACTCCCTTCATAGCGCTACCCCGCCTACGTTTTTTTTCTAAAAATTCTTGTTTTGACTTGATTACATAATGATTTATCCGCAATGGTCCCGCCACAACCGTCGACGTCCTGCCAGAATGCCTCACAGGAATAAACTTCTGGTCTTTGAGTAACACAAAATTAGTGATCTCTGAACCCGTACAATCGACGCACTTATATCCGCAAGCCACCTGTGCCGAATGAGGATTAATACTCACTCCATATTTGATCTTGTGAATTGACTTCAAAAAACCATTGATTGGGTTACTACCATTATTGTCTGCGCAGTCTGTGAATCGTTCAATTACTGGTCTTTGCTCCTGAAGCGTATGGCCAGAAGAACCGAACGTACGCCAGTTTATGCCGACCATACCGACGGAGGAATCGTTTAACAATTTTTCAAGATGGCGATACTCCTCACCGTCAGACATGGATTCGTGTATCAAAAATTCATCGGCGTCTATGTAAAGCACCGATTCCACAGCTTCACGCATCGCCAATTGGGCAATTCTTTGATAAGCAACAATCTGTGCCCTTTTAACGATTATCGGTTGATAAATCAGAGCAACTATTCCGAGATCCTCCAAAGCCTCAAGAAAAGCGACGGTTCCATCAGTCGAACCATTGTCTGCGATGAAAAATTTTTTAAATCCGGCAACCATGTGCCAAGCAAACCACTCTAACAGATAATCGTATTCATCGCGAAAAATTGCACCGACCGCCAGCATAGCTAAGGAACCTTATTCAACTTAAACTCAAGTTGCGAATTCTCGAGATCACAAACTTCATTTGAAACGCGTGCTCGTATGATGTCACCGTCATATACGCTCAGCTCCTCTGGCATTTCATACTCGTAACCACAGTTTTGTCCGTATTTATCAAACAAATCTTGAAGTCGTATATTTGCTTCAACGATACCAACCTTTATATCATTGATATAAATTTCAACAGTTGCATGGCTCTTTGAATGGACTAGCCTAGCCCAGCCATAAACTTTTCGTCCCACAATGCCACCCAAACGTCCTTCTGCCTTTGTTATTCTGGAAGCGTCTAAATAACCAGCAGGATTTGGAACAATAAAATCTAGTGCGCCTTGAAATTGGTCTTTCGTCGGCTCAATGTTCAAAAATTTTATTAGTTCATTTACGAAATTCGAAGGGTTACTCATCGCCTTCTCGTATGAAACCATCATTGCATAAAGGGGGCGTGAGCGCAGAAATTCTAATGTCTTGGCATACTGTGCTAACGCTCGTTGCATTCCGGGCAGCAAGTCAGACAGCATTGAGATCGAGTTTCGATTAGCAATGCTCATTACGTCTTTATAGATGAATATATATCGTGTGTCGCCGAAAATTTGTGGAACATCGCCAAGTCGATCGATACTTGACGGACGTTTCCAACCCCATTTGTTATGGGCTTCAGAGTACTCGCTCGCTACATTTATCGCATCATCAATTCTATTATTTTCGAAACAATCCGAAAGCCGCGTATCTTCAAAAACAGGTGCTCTTGCCTGATCACCCATGAAGACGCCCAATATAGCCATAGAACCCGCGACCATCGAAGTACCGCCACGTGCAGTACCGACAACCACAGTAGCGTTCGTCTTAGCCATACTTGGATCGCCAATCACTACCACACCATTATTTATAAGTGGATTGCTCATTATTT
>JARXAU010000043.1 GCA_029865675.1 Rhodoferax sp. | reverse complement strand
CCCAACAACATACCGACCAAGTCGCCAATATTGACCTTGTCGCCCAGCTTCACGGCCAGAGACTGGACCACACCGGCAGCGGGGGACGGGATTTCCATGGAGGCCTTGTCAGACTCCACGGTAATCAGGCTTTGCTCTGCCGCCACGGTGTCGCCAGGTTTGACCAAAATTTCAATAACGGTCACGTCCTTGAAGTCGCCAATATCGGGGATGCGCATCTCCACTACCGCCGGGGCTGGGGCTGGCGCAGTCGCTACCACGGCGGCAGCTACAGTTGCTGCCACTACAGCAGCGGCGGGCGCGGGCGCTGGGGCCGCAGCAGCGGTACCCGCCACCTCCAGCATCAAAACCAGCGAACCCTGCTTGACCTTGTCGCCCAGTGCGACCTTCACTTCCTTGACCACCCCCGCCGACGAGGACGGAATTTCCATCGACGCCTTGTCCGACTCCACGGTAATCAGGCTTTGCTCGGCGCGCACCGTGTCGCCCACTTTGACCATGAGTTCAATCACGGTCACTTCATCAAAATCCCCAATGTCGGGGACGTGTATCTCAATCGTTGCCATTCTTGTGTCTCCCTGGGCTTTATGCGTACAGCGGGTTGATCTTGTCGGCCTTGATGCCGTACTTGGCAATCGCCTCGGCCACTTTGGCTGCCGGCATATGGCCGTCTTCGCTCAGCGCCTTGAGCGCGGCGACCACAATGTAGTGGCGGTTGACCTCGAAGTGCTCGCGCAGCTTGCTGCGGAAGTCGCTGCGGCCAAAGCCGTCGGTGCCCAGCACCTTGTAGGTGCGACCCTTGGGGATAAAGGGGCGAATCTGCTCCGCATACGCCTTCATATAGTCGGTAGACGCCACCACCGGGCCGGTGTGCTTTTCAAGTTGCTGGCCAACAAAAGACACGCGTGGTGCCTCCAGCGGGTGCAGCAGGTTGAAGCGCTCCGCGTCCTGGCCGTCGCGGGTCAGCTCGTTAAAGCTGGGGCAGCTCCACACATCGGCCTGGATGCCCCAATCGGCAGTTAGCAGTTCTTGCGCGGCAATTGACTCACGCAGAATCGTGCCCGAGCCGAGCAGTTGCACGCGCTGGCCGTCTTTAGCGCCCTTGGCAGGCGCCGCTCCTGGGCGGCACAGGTACATGCCTTTAATGATTTGCTCTTCCGTGCCTGCGGACAGGCCGGGCATGGCGTAGTTTTCGTTCAGCAGCGTCAGGTAATAAAAGACGTTGTCTTGCTTTTCCACCATACGCTTCAAGCCGTGGTGCAGGATGACGCCCACTTCGTGCGCAAAAGTCGGGTCGTAGCTCACGCAGTTGGGGATGGTGCCCGCCATGATGTGGCTGTGCCCGTCTTCGTGCTGCAGGCCTTCGCCGTTGAGAGTGGTGCGCCCCGAGGTGCCGCCGAGCAAGAAGCCGCGCGCCTGCATGTCACCCGCAGCCCAGGCCAGGTCGCCAATGCGCTGAAAGCCAAACATCGAGTAGTACACATAAAACGGCAACATGATGCGGTTGCTGGTGCTGTAACTGGTGGCCGCTGCAATCCAGCTGCTCATGCCGCCGGCTTCGTTAATGCCTTCTTGCAGTATTTGACCGGCCTTGTCTTCGCGGTAGTACATCACCTGGTCTTTGTCCACCGGGGTGTATTGCTGGCCTGCGGGGTTGTAAATGCCAATTTGGCGGAACAAGCCTTCCATGCCAAAAGTACGTGCCTCGTCCACCAAAATCGGCACTACACGTGGCCCTAAGGCCTGGTCGCGCAGCAACGTGGTCAAAAAGCGCACATAGGCTTGGGTGGTGGAAATCTCGCGCCCCTCGGGCGTAGGGTCCATCACCGACTTGAAGGTGTCCAGCGATGGCACGGTGAACTGCTCGTCTGACTTGGTGCGGCGGTGGGGCAAATAGCCACCCAGGGCCTTGCGCCGCTCGTGCAGGTACTGCATCTCCGGCGTGTCGTCGGCAGGTTTGTAGAAGGGAATGTCCGCAATCTGGCTGTCAGGCACCGGGATGTTGAAGCGGTCGCGAAAGGCCTTGATGTCTTCGTCGGTCAGCTTTTTGGTCTGGTGGACATTGTTTTTGCCTTCGCCGCTCTTGCCCATGCCAAAGCCCTTGACGGTCTTGATCAGCAGCACCGTGGGCTGGCCCTTGTG
Organism: Rhodoferax sp.; assembly: GCA_029865675.1. Classification (GTDB taxonomy): domain Bacteria; phylum Pseudomonadota; class Gammaproteobacteria; order Burkholderiales; family Burkholderiaceae_C; genus Allorhodoferax. Next base: position 19,530 of record JARXAU010000043.1, on the reverse strand, counting down.
GTTCACCGCGCTGTGGTACGCGGCATACACCTTTTTGGAGTCATGGCCACCGCGGCGCAGCTCAAAGATCTCGTCGTCGCTCATGTGCGCGACCATGGCCAGGGTGCGCGGGTCTTTGCCAAAGAAGTGTTTGCGCACATAGGCACCGTCGTTGGCCTTCATGGCCTGGTAGTCGCCGTCCAGCGTGTCCATCATCAGCTTGCGCAGCGCGCCGTCTTTGTCGCGCGCCAGCAGCGGGTCCCAGCTGCTGCCCCACAAGAGCTTGATGACGTTCCAGCCCGAACCCCTGAATTCACCTTCCAGCTCTTGGACAATCTTGCCGTTGCCGCGCACCGGGCCGTCCAGGCGCTGCAGGTTGCAGTTGATCACGAAGATCAGGTTGTCCAGGCCCTCGCGCGCTGCCAGACCGATGGCGCCGAGCGACTCCACCTCGTCCATCTCCCCGTCACCGCAAAACACCCAGACCTTGCGGTTTTCGGTGTTCGCAATGCCGCGTGCGTGCAGGTATTTCAAAAAGCGGGCCTGGTAAATCGCCATCAGCGGCCCCAGACCCATGGACACGGTAGGAAACTGCCAAAACTCAGGCATCAGCTTGGGGTGCGGGTAGCTGGACAGGCCCTTGCCGTCCACTTCTTGGCGGAAGTTGAGCAACTGCTCTTCCGTCAAGCGGCCTTCCAAGTACGCACGGGCATAGACGCCGGGCGACACATGACCTTGGATGTACAGGCAGTCGCCGCCATGGTTCTCACTCTCGGCGTGCCAAAAGTGGTTAAAGCCCGCGCCAAACAGGCTCGCCAGCGAGGCAAAAGAGCCAATGTGGCCGCCTAGGTCGCCGCCGTCTACGGGATGGTGCCGGTTGGCTTTGACGACCATGGCCATGGCGTTCCAGCGCATGTAGGCGCGCAGGCGCTCTTCTATCTCGAGGTTGCCGGGGGCGTGTTCTTGTTGCTCGGTCTCGATGGTGTTGACGTAACCCGTGGTGGCCGAGAACGGCATATCAATGCTTTTTTGCCGGGCATGCTCGAGCAGTTGCTCCAGCAAGAAGTGGGCGCGCTCGGGGCCTTCGGCCTCGATGACGGCGGACAGGGCGTCCATCCATTCGCGGGTTTCTTGGGCGTCGGTGTCGTTCCCGGCCTGGAAGGATATGGACGAGTTTGAAGTAGGGACTGGGTGGGTCATAGCGCTCCTCGCGGCTTGGTGGTTTATGTTCGTTTGCAGAAGTTTCTCACAATTTTTCTAAAATTTCAAATAATGCTTTACGATTTTATAATATGAAATTTTAGGCGCTGAAGCGCTTTTTTGTCCCCAGAGTGTCCCCCTACACTCTCTCAATGCAATTCGTCGATCTCATCAAACTCCCAGGCCGCGTAGGCATCCCGGCAACACGCAAAACCCTGGGTTGGTGGCGCAGGCTGACACCGTCCCGCCAAGACAGGTTTGCCATGCTGGCACCGCTTGCCGCAGTGGTGGTTTTCATGGTTGCTATCGTGGCCGCCCTGGGATATCTGCAAATGGAGGAAATGGACCGGGAGCAAGAAGCCGTTCAACGTGATGTGGAATACACCCAACAGCGCTTGCGTCTGCGGCTCCTGGAACGCCAGGAGCAACTTTCGCGCATTGCGCGGTCCCTGTCCAAGCAAGAAGCCAACGGTGACGGATTTCGTACCGGGATCGCAAGCCTGCTCAACCAACACCCAGAACTCCAAGGTGCCGCTTGGTTGGACGGGCAAAACAGGGTTCAAGCCAGCACAGGCTCAACTGCCACTTGGATTTATCAAAACCCAACGCAGGGCGGGGAGGTGCTGGAGGTCGATGCAAGCAAGGGCATCAAACGAGCGCGCGAAACGCGACAGGCCGTGTATCTGCAACGCCCGAAGACCGGTGACTCCACGCCCTTGTTGCAACTTTTTATCCCGCTGACGGATCAGGGCATTTTCAAAGGCGTGCTGTTGGCGGAGTTTTCCATCGACGGTTTGTACCGGCACGGCATACCGAGTGAGGTGTCCGCCCGTTACGCGGTGTCGCTGCAAGATGCAAAAGGTGCTGTACTGGCAGGCGTTGGTTTGGCTCCCAAGGGCAGCGAGGGACTCGTACCTTGGCGGCGCAAGGCCAACACTTACTTTATGCCGGTTTCTCCTGTTGGGTCAGACTTGGTGATCCATGCCCAGGCCTATCGGGCCTCGTTGGGGCTGGTGGGAAGCGGGCTGTTTTGGCTGGTAAGCGCTTTGAGCCTTATGACCACCTGGATGCTCGTCGCCAACTGGCGCCACACCCGCAAGCGACTCCAAGCCCAGCAAGCGCTTCAGTCCGAAACCAACTTTCGCCGGGCGATGGAGAATTCCATCCTCACCGGCATGCGCGCCATGGACTTGCAAGGCCGTATCACCTACGTCAACGCGGCGTTTTGCATGATGACGGGTTGGCGTGAATCCGAACTGGTGGGGCGCACCGCTCCTTTTCCGTATTGGCCCGAAAGCGACCGCGAGCAGTTGACCGTCTTGCTGGACCAGGAGCTTGCAGGCAAAACACAGCAAGGTGGCGTCCAGGTGCGCGTCAAGCGACGCGACGGCACCTTGTTTGACGCTCGGCTTTATGTGGCGCCGCTTATCGACGCTTTGGGTGCGCAAACCGGTTGGGTCACCTCCATGACCGACATCACCGAGCCCAACCGCGTACGTGAACAGCTAACCGCCTCGCACCTGCGGTTTACCACCGTGCTAGAGGCGCTAGACGCCTCCATTTCGGTGGCGCCGCTGGGCAGCGACGAGCTGGTGTTTGCCAACAAACTGTACCGCCAATGGTTTGGCACCCAGGCCGGCGGTCACTTGCAATTGGTGGCCGAAGCCGGGATGCCCCAAACCAAAACCATCCGTGAGTACCCCGAGGATGTAGACCTTTTCGCAGGGTTCCCACTGAGCACTCTGCCAGAAAGTGACAGCGAAAGTGCTGAACTATTTGTCGCCTCGCTGGGCAAGTGGCTGGAGGTGCGTACCCGTTACCTGAGCTGGGTGGACGGACGCCTCGCGCAAATGGTGATCGCAACCGACATTACCGGGCGTCACATAGCCGAAGAGCAAGCTGCCACCCAGGCCGAAAAAGCGCGCACAGCCAGCCGCATGATCACCATGGGTGAGATGGCATCCAGCGTGGCCCATGAACTCAATCAACCGCTTACCGCAATCAACAACTATTGCAACGGCATGGTCTCGCGCATTCAAGGGCGGCAAATCACGGAGGCCGAACTCTTGGGGGCCCTGCAAAAAACAGCCAAACAGGCCCAGCGGGCGGGACAAATCATTCAACGCATTCGTGATTTTGTGAAGCGCAGCGAGCCTAACCGCGCCCCCGCTGATGTCGAAACCATGGTGGGCGAATCGCTAGAGTTGGCAGAAATTGAACTGAGGCGCTTCAATGTGCGCCTAGTGCGCTTTATTGAAGACGATCTCCCTGCGCTCACCGTCGACCGCATTTTGATCGAACAGGTACTGGTAAACCTTCTTCGAAACGCTGCGGAGTCCATCGACGCTGCGCAGCGGCCTGCGCCTGAGCGGAACATCGAGTTGCGCGTGGTCAAACGTAACTTTGAGGGCCGACGGGGCCTAGAGTTCTCCGTGCAAGACACCGGTAAAGGCCTCGCGCCCGAGGTGATGGGGCGCTTGTACGAGGCCTTTTACTCCACGAAAGCCGATGGCATGGGAATCGGATTGAGCCTGTGCCGGTCTATTGTCGAGTCGCACCAAGGGCGTATCGCAGCAGAGAACCTTTACAATGATTTGACAGTTTTGGGTTGCAGATTTCACTTCTGGTTGCCCCTGAACTGACACAGCCAACGTCGCCACATTGCCCTGCCGCAATGAAAAAGTACTAATTGATTTGGATGCACTGATGAGTTTGATCCCCAAAACTGGCACGGTCTATGTGGTGGACGACGACGAAGCGGTTCGCGACTCCCTGCAATGGCTGCTTGAAGGCAAAGGCTACCGCGTAAGGTGCTTTGACTCTGCGGAGTCATTCTTGAGCCGCTACGACGCCCGCGAGGTCGCCTGCCTGATTGTTGACATTCGCATGGGCGGCATGACTGGCCTTGAGTTGCAAAGCCGGCTTATCGAAATCCGCTCCCCTCTGCCCATCATGTTTATTACCGGCCATGGCGACGTACCCATGGCCGTGGACACCATGAAAAAGGGCGCGATGGACTTTATACAAAAACCATTTAGCGAGCCCGACCTGGTGCGGCTGGTCGAACGAATGCTTGAGCACGCAAAAGAGGCATTCTCGGAGTTCCAACTCGCCGCAAACCGAGAGTCTTTGCTCTCCAAATTGACGTTACGTGAATCCCAGGTCTTGGAGCGCATCGTCGCCGGCCGACTGAACAAACAAATTGCTGACGATCTGGGCATTAGCATCAAAACAGTGGAGGCGCACCGCGCCAACATCATGGAAAAGCTCAGCGCCAACACGGTGGCCGATTTGCTGAAAATCGCGCTAGGCCAGTCTGCGGTGAAGGCACAAGCGTGACATTGCCCATGCCAGCGATCCAACTCCGACTTCGACTCCGACCACACCCCCGACCATAAGCCCGACCATTGTTACGACGATTGCTACGACCATGACTACGAACCAAAATGCTTCCAACGCAAGTGCCGACACTGCTGCCGTCATTGACGGCGTTGCACTCTCTGCAAAACTGCGCGAAGACATTACGCGCCGCACTGTGGCACTCAAGGCGCGGGGCGTTACTCCGGGCCTGGCCGTGCTGCTGGTGGGTGACAACCCCGCGTCTGCGGTTTATGTGCGCAACAAGGTGAAGGCCTGCGCGGATTCGGGACTGCACTCGGTTTTGGAGCGTTATGCCGCAGACATGACCGAGGCGGCCCTGTTAGCGCGCATCGATGCATTAAACAAAGACCCCAGCATTCACGGCATCCTGGTCCAAATGCCCGTACCGGCGCACATCGACGCCAACAAGGTCATTGAAGCCATTGCACCGGAAAAAGATGTGGACGGCTTTCATATCGCCAGCGCGGGCGCCTTGATGGTCGGCCAGCCCGGCTTTATTTCGTGCACTCCTTACGGCTGCATGAAGATGCTTGAATCCATTGGCTACGACCTGCGCGGCAAGCATGCGGTGGTGATCGGGCGTAGCAATATCGTGGGCAAACCCATGGCTATGCTTTTGCTGCAAAAAAGCGCCACTGTGACCATCTGCCACAGCGCCACACAGGACCTCAAGGCCATGACATTGCAAGCCGACGTGATCGTGGCCGCCGTGGGCAAATGCAATGTGCTCACCGCAGACATGGTCAAACCTGGTGCCGTGGTCATCGATGTGGGCATGAACCGCAACCCCCAGGGTAAGTTGTGCGGTGATGTTGACTATGAAGCCGTACGCCAAGTAGCAGGTTTCATTACACCGGTGCCAGGCGGCGTAGGCCCAATGACCATCACCATGTTGCTCGTCAACACCCTTGAATCCGCCGAGCGCCACCTATGAACCCGCTGCTAAGCCCAGGTGGGAGCCCATTGTTTGATCAGATCCTGCCAGAACATGTGGCACCGGCCATTGAGGACTTGCTCGGGCAGGCCCATGTGGCATTGGAAAGCGTCACTACTGAAGCCTTCCCCGCCGAATGGTCCGCCATTGCCGCCACACTGGACGTCGCCAACGAAAAGCTCAGCATCGCTTGGGGGGCCATAAGCCACCTCAACAGCGTGGCTGACAGCCCCGCACTGCGCGCTGCCTACAACGCCGCCTTGCCCTTGGTGACCGAGTTTTGGACACGCCTGGGTGCCGACGAGCGCTTGTATGCCAAATACAAAGCCATGGACCCAAGCCGCCTGAACACCGAGCAGCGCCAGGCGCATAAAAATGCGGTGCGTAACTTTGTGTTGGGCGGTGCCGATTTGCATGGACCGGCACGCACGCGGTTTGCACAGATCCAAGAGCGCGCTGCCGAACTAAGCCAAAAATTCAGCGAAAACACGCTAGACGCCACTGACGCCTATTGCTGCTACGCCAAGTTGGAAGAATTGGCTGGCGTGCCCGAAGACGTCACGTTGGCCGCCCGCACTGCGGCAATCATGGACGGCAAAGAGGGCTACAAACTCACCCTCAAAATGCCTTGCTACCTGCCTGTAATGCAATTTGCCCACAGCAGCGAATTGCGCGCGACCCTGTACCGGGCTTACGTCACCCGCGCTTCCCTAGAGGCTGCTCCCGAGGCACAGCACTTTGACAACGCGCCCGTCATGCGCGAAATACTGGCGCTGCGCCATGAAGAGGCGCAGTTGCTAGGTTTTGACAACTTTGCAGCACTCTCCATCGCGCCCAAAATGGCCGATTCACCCGCTGCGGTGATCGCCTTTTTGCGCGACCTGGCCGCCCGCGCCCGGCCCTACGCCGAGCGCGACGTGGCCGAACTGCGCGCCTTTGCGCGGGAGCACCTGGGCCTGAGCGACCCGCAGGCCTGGGACTGGCCTTATGTGAGCGAAAAGCTCAAGGAAGCGCGCTACGCCTTTAGCGAGCAAGAGGTCAAGCAGTATTTCACCCTGCCCAAGGTGCTGGCCGGCCTGTTCCAAATCGTGCAAAACCTGTTTGACGTGGTGATCTCCAGCGATACCGCGCCCGTGTGGAACCCCAGCGTGCAGTTCTACCGCATTGAGCGCAACACCCCCGCAGGGCGCGTGCTGGTGGGCCAGTTTTACCTGGACCCCAGCGCACGCAGCGGCAAGCGCGGCGGCGCCTGGATGGACGATGTGCGCACCCGCTGGCTGCGCCCAGACACCGGCGCGCTGCAAACCCCTGTTGCCCACCTGGTGTGCAACTTTGCCGAGGGCAGCGAGGCTAATGGCGTGCGCAAGCCCGCCCTGCTCTCGCACGACGACGTCACCACCCTCTTCCACGAATTCGGTCACGGCCTGCACCACCTGCTCACCCAAGTGAACGAGCGCGACGTGGCGGGCATTAGCGGCGTGGAGTGGGACGCGGTAGAGCTGCCCAGCCAGTTCATGGAAAACTTTTGCTGGGAATGGAATGTGATCGCCCACATGACCGCCCACGTGGACACCGGCGCACCCCTACCGCGCGCACTGTTTGACAAAATGCTGGCCGCGCGCAACTTCCAAAGCGGCATGCAAACCCTGCGCCAAATCGAGTTTTCGCTGTTTGACATGCTGCTGCACGCGGCCCCCGCGCCCGTGGATGACCTGATGGCCTTGCTCACCCAGGTGCGCGACGAGGTGGCAGTGCTGCCCAGCCCGGCGTTTAGCCGCAGCATCAACACCTTTAGCCACATCTTTGCGGGTGGCTACGCGGCGGGCTACTACAGCTACAAATGGGCCGAAGTGCTCAGCGCCGACGCCTACGCCGCGTTTGAAGAATCGGCCCTGGCAAGCGGCGACCCCAGCCCCGCCACGGGCAAAAAATACCTGCAAAACATCCTAGAAGCCGGCGGCAGCCGCCCGGCCATGGAATCCTTTAAAGCCTTCCGAGGCCGTGAACCGACCCTGGATGCACTGCTGCGGCACCAGGGGATGGCGCAAGCCCAGCACTAAAAACCACAAGCTCGCCGCGCCGCACGCATTGGTGGCTGAGTTGTCGTTGTTACTGTCGAGCTATCGAGAAACAAAAATCAGCTTCAAGACGCGAGGTGATTTGGTTCATCCAATATCGCGCGACCCCTTGGGTTTTTTCTCCTTCTTTAGCGCCAACTGCTTAAAGTTTTCTTTTGAAATCACAGGTTTGCCTGTCTGCTTTTCAATATCTTTGCGGGTGCGCCCGGCCACCGCGCCGCCATCTTTGGCATCCTTTTTGAGCGGCGCCATGCCAACCGAATCGCGGTCGCGGTGCAGCTTGGTGGTGGTCGCCTCGGCCAACATGGTCAAGATCAGTTCAATGTCTGTCATGTGGTCGCGCAGGTTTTCACGCGCCAGCGCCTTTACCTGCTTGTACTCGTCCACCTTCAGCGCAAAGGTGCCGTGCATGATTTCATTGGTAAGGATGGCGAACTCCTGGCTGCTGCGCACACCGCGCTGCTTCCATTCATCGGTCAGGTCTTGACGCACTGCAATGCCGCGCAGGCGCTTGTCGATCCACTCCTTGGGATAGCCCTTCTTTTCGTATAGCTCTTGCATGCGGCCCATTGCCAGCTCAGGGTTTTCAATCTCATCAAGGCGCTCTTTGCCCACCCTGGCCAGCCAGCGCTTAAATGGCTCCGCCTTGGGGCTGGGGATGGACTGGATCAAACGAAAAATGCCTTGCGTGTTCCAGCACTGGAGCTTTTGCCGCCCGCCCGCCGTATCAAACGCCAGCGCAAGGGGGGGGTCAATTTGTCCCCCCCCTTGGCTGTCCAGGCTCAAATCGGGGTCGCGCCTACGCATCTTCTTCCAGTAGTCCGACGGATTAGCGGCATCCGTCAGAGCGGCAATGATGTCGGTGATGACGAACCACCACTCATCGTTGTGCAGCGTGCGGCGGATTTCGCGGCTTTGGAAAAGCGCCACACGTGCCTCTGGGTTGTTCTCGGGATTACTCATAACAGCCTCCAATTGCTTAGCTACCTTGTCGCACACCGGCACCCGCGCCGCAGGTGTTGTGAGGGCAGGCGGCAATAACCGTAAGAGAGACAGTCTTCACATTCCTCCGCTGCCATCGCCCTGATCATTTCCTGCGCGTTGGGCCGATACGATATTGACGCGGCCAATGCTGCCGTTTGCATGGGCCTTGGTCGTGCGGTGGGCGGGCTTGGCCACAGCGTCGATATCCCGGCCCAAGCGCGACAGGCAGTCGAGCATCTCGGGCACGGCAATGCCCCGAAACTGGCCGCGCAGCATTTTCGACACCTTGGGCTGGGGCAGAGCCAGCAGCTCAGCAGCCTGTTGTTGGGTGAGGTTTTGACCCTTGATGATGTCGCTAATCTTGCTGGTCAACTTGGCTTTGACCAGCATCTCTTGCGCGTGGGCCATGCCGAGATCGGCATAGACGTTGCCGCTGCTTTTTTCAATCGTGGAGGTGCACATGGGAAGCCCGTGTCAGCGCTCAGGCGTCAGGCCGCTCAAGCGAATGGTCGGTGCGATGGGGCGTGATCGTGAGGACTTGGAGTTGCTCAGACCCGTCAAAGCGGTGCCAAACGCCTTGCGGAACCACGACCAGCTCAGCCGCCTGCAAAGCCACCCTCTCTTGCGCTCCGTTTTTTAAAAGAACGACCGTCGTCGTACCCGAGAGCACCAGGACCAGCTCATCACCGTCGGGATGCCTCTCCCACTCGCTGCTGCCAGAGTAATGCCCCACGTAAATAGCCCCGTCCCTGAACGGTGCGACCTCGGTGAAGGCCTTATCACCCTCTCCGGTAAACGCCATCGCAGGCGTACGGTTCGGCAAAAAGCTAAGGCTTGAGATAAGCGGGTGAAGAGATTTTTTCATGCGCGTCGATCTGGGTTGCTGCTGTCGCTGTCGAACAAATACCGGGGGATTCTCCGTCCCAAGCTAGCCACTTCAGGTAAGCGGGTAACGGTGTAAATCCTAGACCGATCGTTTGCCATTTTGCGACGTATTTTCTGCAAGCGGCCACGGAAATCCACGCGCTGCAAATGCTTGTAGGCCGTTAGGCGGTGCTGCGCGGCCCAGGCACGTACGCGCTTGCGCCTCAACGCAGCACCCGCGGCACCGCCTTCAGCAGCGCCTGGGTATAGGCCTGCTGCGGCTGCTCCAGCACCTGGCAGGCTGCGCCGTATTCCACCAGCTTGCCGCCTTGCATCACAGCGATGTCGTGCGCCAGGTACTCCACCACGCCAAAGTTGTGCGTAATGAACAAATAGGCCACGCCCAGCTCGGTTTGCAGGTCGCTCAGCAGATTCAGAATTTGCGCTTGCACTGACACGTCCAGGGCTGAGGTGGGTTCATCGGCCACGATCAGCAGCGGCTCCACCGCCAGGGCGCGGGCAATGGCCAGGCGTTGTCGCTGGCCGCCGGAGAACTCGTGCGGGTAGCGCGCCAGGGCGCCTGCGGGCAGGCCCACTTTGTCCAGCAACGCTGCTACGCGCGCGTGCCGCGCGCGGGCGTCGACCTCGGGGTGTAGCGAGGCCACGCCTTCTTCCAAAATTTCGTTCACGCGCATGCGCGGGTTGAGCGAGGCAAACGGGTCTTGGAACACGATTTGCGCCGTGCGCCGCGCCGCGCGCAAGGCCGCACCTTGCAAGGCGTCCAGCGGCTGGCCCTGCAGCACCGCGCTGCCCGCTATTTGGGCCTGGCCGCGCAGCAGTTGCAGCAGCGCCTTGCCTACCGTGGTTTTGCCACTGCCCGATTCACCCACCAGCGCCAGCGTGCGCCCGGTGCGCACCTCAAACGACACGCCGTCCACCGCCTTAACAAAACCAACGGTGCGCTGCAGCAAGCCCTTGCGGATGGGAAACCACACTTTGTAATCGCGCACCGCCAACAAGGGCGTAGCGGCGCTTGGCGTTGCGGGCTGGTCTTGGGGCGCACTGGCGAACGCGGGTGCCACATTGCGGCTGGCGTGGTCCCGGCCCAAGGCGCCCTCGTAAATAAAGCAGCGCACCGCGTGGCCGCGCGCGTATTCGTGCAACTGCGGCGGGGCGCTGCGGCACAGGGCGGCGGCGTCTTGGCAGCGGTCGGCAAAGCGGCAGCCGGCAAAGGTCTGGCTCAGCGCGGGCACCACGCCGGGGATGGAAGCCAGGCGCTGGCCGCGCTTGCTGGCGTCAGGCAAGGCGTCCAGCAAATTGGCGGCGTAGGGATGCAGCGGGCGGGCAAAGAAGTCGGCTGCGCTGGCCACCTCCACCACCTGACCTGCGTACATCAGCGCCACGCGGTGCGCCATCTGCGAAACAATGGCCAGGTCGTGGGTAATCAGCAACAGCGCCATGGCTTGGCTGCGCTGCAGGTCTTGCAAGAGCGCCAGTATTTGCGCCTGAATGGTCACGTCCAGCGCGGTGGTAGGTTCATCAGCCACCAGCACATCGGGCTCGGCGGCCAGGGCGATGGCGATCATCACCCGCTGCTTTTGCCCACCCGAGAGTTGGAAGGGGTAGCCCTCGGCCCGGCGCTCGGGCGCGTCCAGCCCGACGCGGCGCAGCCAGTCCACCGCTTTGGCTGCGCTGGCCTTGCCGCGCAAGGCGGTGTGGCGCTCAATCACTTCCCGGATTTGCCGGCCCACCGTCATCACCGGGTTCAGGCTGGTGGCGGGCTCCTGAAAAATCATGCTGATCTTGCGGCCCCGGAATTCGCGCATGCGCGACTCCGGCAGCGCCAGCACATCGGTGCCGTCCAGGTCCACCTGTCCGCCGGTAACGCGGCCGTTGTCCGGCAGCAGGCGCAACAGGGACAGCGCCGTCATCGACTTGCCGCAGCCCGACTCGCCCACCAGGGCGAAGGTCTCGCCACGGGCAATGGTCAAAGACAAGGCGTCTACCGCGCGCACCAGGGCGCTGTCGGTCTCCAGGTCGGTGGTGAGATTGCGGATGTCCATCATGGTGCAGCCCCGCCTACTGCTTGAGGCTTGGGCGCTTTCAGCGGCCGCACCCGGAATGCCCGGGCACGTGGATCAAAGGCCTCACGCACCGCGCTGGCAAACAGCGTCATCGACAGCACCAACGCCACCATAAAACCAAAGGCCGTGGCCAGCGTCCACCAGATCACCGGGTCGCGCGACATCTCGTTGCGTGCGCCGTTAATCATCACGCCAAAGCTGTTGGTGTTGGGGTCCACGCCCACACCCACATAAGACAAGACCGCTTCGTACAGCACCAGCCCCGAGAAATCAAGCACCGCCACGATGACGATCACGTGCGTCAGATTGGGCAGGATGTGGCGGCGCATGATGCCCAGGTCCGACACGCCAAAGGCGCGCGCCGCCTGCACATAGTCCAGCTCGCCCAGCTTGAGGGTTTCGGCACGCAGCAGCCGCGCCAGGCTGGCCCAGCCGGTTATGCCCAAGATGGCGGCGAGCAAAAACAAGCGCACATCGCCGCGCTCCAGGCCGGTCTCAAACATCTGCGGGTTTTTGTCGATAAACACCTGAATCATCAGCACAAAAGCCGAGATCAGCAGCACCGAGGGGATGGACGACAGCACGGTGTAGAAGTACTGGATAGCGTCGTCCACCCAGCCCTTGAAGTAGCCCGCCAAGATGCCAAACACCACCGCCAGCGGAATGGTCGAAAGCGTGGCCAGCGAGCCAATCACCACCGCCGTGCGAATGGACTTGATAGCCAAGAACAGCACGTCGTTGCCCGTCTGGTCAGTGCCCATCACGTGGTAATGCGGCCACAGCGCCGCCACCCAGCCCAAGAGCAGCGCCAACACCAGCAGCGTGCCCCCCACCGCGCGCACGGGAAAGGCCACCTCGCCCCGCCACAGTGTGGACAAAGCCGCCGAGAAACTGACCCGCCAAACAAGCGCCTGGCGTACCACCAGCAGAGCGCCCAACACCAGCGCCACCAGTGCCCCGCCCGCCAGCCCCCGCAGGCTGCGCTGCGCCACATCAGCACCCCATTGGCTCTCGGGTGCCGTCAAGTGCTTGCCGCCAAACTGCAATCGCGGAAAGTCGCGCACCGACACGCCGTTTTGCAGCACGCTTTCCTTGGAAAACTGGTGCGTGGCCAGCGGCACCGAATAGGTCTTCTCGCGCGCCTCGCGCGGCCCGGTCAAGAACACGTCCAGCAAAGACAAAGTGCGCGTGGAATATGCGGCCACCGGGGCAGCGGAAGTGGCAGAGCCGCTAGCAGCTGGCGCAGCTGGCGCGACTGGGCCAGAAGTCGCTTTAGCAGTCGGCAAAAGCGGACGAAAGTGAATGGAATCCACCAGCGCCACCAGCACAAAAAGCGCCAGCACCACACCCGCCGACATAGCCGCCGCGTCCTTGGCCACGTAGCGCCAGCTTTGCCGCAACAAGGGCGTGCGCAGCACGTGGCGCAGATACAGCGCGAGCACCAGTAGCTGGGCATAGAGCGCCAGGTCGGTGGGCAGGAATACAAATTTAGGCATGTGTTTTGCTACCGTACTTTGACTGAAAGTGAAAGTGACAACATTAAAAAGGACACCAGATTACACCCGCATTTCAGGGCTCCCCCCCACCCTGCCAAACAGGAGCACCAACCCAAGCTGCACCCACTTTACGCACCGGTCTGCACTCGGCCTGGGCAAACACATTTTGTTTCATGGCTTCGGGTTGGTCGGGGTGAGAGCGTGGGGAAAGTTTCGTTAGCCCAAGTGCAGGCGATTCCAGTGCAACAAGTACCAAACAATGGCGTGATTTTTGCCCACTTCCGGCTTTTCACAGACCGTAGAATGAACTGCTCTGATTTTTTCCAACCCGCCGGACCCTGCGTCTTGGCCTACCCAAGGATTCACCCATGAAAAAACTCCTCCTCAGCCTGAGCGTGATCGCCCTGCTGGCCGCCTGCGGCAAAAAAGAAGAAGCTGCCGCCCCCGCAGCGCCTGCGCCCGCACCGGTGGCCGCCGCACCCGCCGAACTCAAAGTCGCTATCGACCCCACTTACGAGCCCTTCACATTTAAAACCGCCGACGGCCAGCCCACCGGTTTTGACGTGGATATTGCCAACGCCCTGTGCGAGCAAATCAAACGCAAGTGCGTGTTTGTAGAGCAAGTCTGGGACGGCATGATTCCCGGCTTGAACGCCAAGAAGTACGACGTCATCATCAGCTCCATGTCGATCACCGACGACCGCATGAAGGAAGTTGACTTCACCGACAAGTACTACAACACCCCCAGCCGCCTCGTGCTAAAAAAGGGCACCAAGTTCACCGACGCTGCATCCATCAAGGGCAAGAAAATCGGCGTTCTCAAGGGTTCGACCCAAGAAAAATATGCCCTGGGCGAACTCAAGACTGCTGGCGTGGTCGTCAACTCTTACGAAGCGCAAGACCAGGTATATCTGGACATCAAATCGGGACGTCTAGACGGCACCGTGGCGGACTACATGGAAGTCACCGGTGGTTTCCTGAGCAAGCCTGAAGGCGAAAAATACGAGCTGGTCGGCCCCGACCTGAAAGAGCCGAAGTACTTCGGCTACGGCGCAGGCATCGCTTTGCGCAAGGGTGAAGACGCTCTCAAGGCAGAACTCAATGGCGCGATCAAGGCCATCCGCAGCGCTCCCACCTACAAGACCATTAACGACAAGTACTTCGCCAAGTTCAATATCGACGTTTACGGCGAATAAGCCCCACAAGGCCTGCTTTTAAAGCACTAAACATCGGCGTGCAGCTTTGGCTGGACGCCGATTTTTTTATCCCCAGACCATGAACGCCTACTACCTCAGTATCTTGCAAGGCTCGCTGCTCACCGTAGCGGTATCGCTGTGCTCGCTGGTGGTGGCAGTGGTCTTGGGTTTGCTAGGGGCGGCCGCCCGCCTCTCGGGCCGCCCAGTGGCGGTGGCCCTGGGCACTGCGTATACCAGCGTGATCCGGGGTATTCCCGATTTGGTGGTGATGCTGCTGGTGTTCTATGGCGGCACGATGGGGCTGAACCACCTGATGGAGCTCATGGGCAGCAAGCGCACCGTGGACATCAACCCTTTTGCAGCGGGCGTGCTGACGCTGGGCTTTATTTACGGCGCCTACATGACCGAGACCTTTCGGGGCGCCATCTTGGCCATTCCCAAGGGCCAGTCCGAAGCCGCCTTGGCCTTTGGCATGGGCCGCACCCAGATTTTTTTGCGCATCATTGCGCCCCAAATGGTGCGATACGCCCTGCCCGGCTTTACCAACAATTGGCTGGTGCTCATCAAATCGACCGCGCTGGTCAGCCTGATTGGTTTGAAGGAGATGACTTACCTCTCCAAGCAAGCCAGCGCCGCGACGCGTTCTCCGTTTGAGTTTTTCCTGTTCTCTGCGGCCTTGTTTTTGGTGTTTACCAGCGTGTCGCTTTACGTGCTGCGCAAGATAAACGCCCGCTACAGTCTGGGCACGCGCCGGGGGGAACTCTGATGAAGTGGGACGTCATCTTCCAGGCCAAAAACCTGGCCTTGTATGGCGAAGGAATCCTGACCACCCTGGGCTTGCTTTTTTCCAGCCTAGGCGTGGGCGCGGTGCTGGCGTTTATTTTTGCGCTGGCGCTGACCAGCCGTTCCGCGCCACTGCGCGCGGTGGTGGGCGCGTACACCTATGTGGTGCGCGGCACGCCGCTGCTTATTCAGGTGTATCTGATTTACTACGGCCTGGGCCAACTGGAGTGGATTCAGGCGCGCTGGGACGATGTGTGGCCCTGGACGCATTTCAAGGAGCCGTTTTTTTGCGCCCTGTTGGCCTTTAGCCTGAACAACGCAGGCTACAGCGCCGAAATGCTGGCTGGCGCCATTCGCGAGACCAGCGCGGGCGAACTGGAAGCCGCGCAGGCCTACGGCATGGGCCGCTGGCAAACCCTGTGGCGCATCGTGCTGCCCAGCGCCATGCGCCGCAGCCTGCCCGCCTACAGCAACGAAGTGGTGATGATGCTGCAAAGCACCAGCCTGGCCAGCGCCGTGCCCAGCATGATGGACGTGACCGCCGCCGCCAGCCGGGTGTATTCGGACTACTACCTGCCGTTTGAGGCCTATTTGTTCGCCGCAGGCATTTACCTGCTGGCCACTTTTGCGCTGGTCGGGTTTTTCAAGCTGGCCGAGCGGCACTTTTTGGCCTATCTGGCGCCGCGCAAGAACTAAAGGCCAACCATGCAACGCATCGACCACCCGCTTCTGTCGCCCAGCCTGGGCAGCCACAAGACGCTAACGAGCTTTCACTTTGGCACGCCGGGCAGCAGTACCACGGGTCGCAAGGTCTACATCCAGGCCAGCCTGCATGCCGAGGAGCTGCCCGGCATGCTGACCGCCCACCACTTGCGCGCCCTCTTAGAAGCCGCCGAAGCCGCTGGCCTGCTGCGCGGCGAAGTGGTGCTGGTGCCCGTGGCCAACCCGATAGGCCTGGCCCAGCGCCTGGACCACAAGCCCATGGGCCGCTTTGAGCTGGACACCTCCGAGAACTTCAACCGCCATTACCCCGACCTGGCAGCGGCTGTTTCGGCGCAGGTGCTGCCCGCCTTGGGCCAAGACGCTGACGCCAATGTGCGCACCGTGCGCGCCGCCATAGGCCAGTACCTGACAGACTGGACCCCCGCCACCGAACTGCAAAGCCTGCGCCGCACGCTCATGCAACTGGCCCATGACGCCGACTACTTTTTGGACCTGCACTGCGACTGCGAAGGCGTGCTGCACTTTTACTGCGAAGAACCGTGCTGGCCGCAGCTCGAAGCCTTGTCCTGCTTTTTGGGCAGCGAGGCCACGCTGATCGCCAAAAACTCGGGCGGCGGGCCGATTGATGAATGTTTGTCCGGCGTGTGGTGGCAGCTCGCCGCCCAGCTGCGTGCGCAGGGCAACAGTGCCCCGCTGCCCCAGGGCTGCTGCAGCACCACCATAGAGCTGCGCGGCGAACTGGACGTGAGCCACGCCTGGGCGCGCACCGACGCCCAGGCTATTGAGTATTTCTTGCAGCACATTGGCGTGCTGAACGCGCAGGCCCAACCCACCGTGCCCGCGCCACGCTGCGCGCCCACGCCGCTAGCTGGCTCTGAGACCCTGCACGCCAGCGGCCCGGGCGTGCTGGTGTTTGCAGCGCAGCCCGGCGAACGCCTAGAGCCCGGCGACCTGGTGGCCGAGGTGATTGACCCGATCAACAACACCACGCAGCGCGTGGTGGCGGGCGTGGGAGGCGTTTTGTACGCCCGCATCCGCGACCGATATGTGACGGCCGGGTGCGAAATCGGCAAGATTGCCGGCGCCACGGCTTTTCGCAGCGGCAACCTCTTGGGGGCCTGAGCGGCCCATTGAAAGACTGAAACGCCATGAGCAGCCCCACCATCAAACTCCAGGCCCACAACATCCACAAGCGCTTTGGCAGCAACGAGGTGCTCAAAGGCGTGTCGCTGACGGCGCACTCAGGCGACGTGATCAGCATCATCGGCAGCTCCGGCTCGGGCAAAAGCACGTTTTTGCGCTGCATCAACCTGCTGGAAAAGCCGCACCAGGGCACGATTGCGGTGGCCGGTGAAGCGCTGGACCTGGTGGCCGCCAAAAACGGCGAATTAAACGCCCGCGACCCCAAACAACTGCAGCGCCTGCGCACCAAGCTGGCCATGGTGTTTCAGCACTTCAACCTGTGGGCGCACCAGACGGTGCTGCAAAACATCACCGAGGCCCCCATCCACGTACTGGGCGTGCCGCGCGACGCGGCGGTGGCCACAGCGCGCAAATACCTGGCGCGCGTGGACCTGGTGGGCATGGAAGACCGCTACCCCGCGCACCTGAGCGGCGGCCAGCAGCAGCGCGTAGCCATCGCCCGCGCCCTGGCCATGGAGCCCGAGGTCATGCTGTTTGACGAACCCACCAGCGCCCTAGATCCCGAGCTGGTGGGCGAAGTGCTGCGCGTCATGCGCACCCTGGCAGAAGAAGGCCGCACCATGGTCGTGGTCACGCATGAGATGGGCTTCGCCCGCGAAGTGGCCAACCACCTGGTCTTTTTGCACAAGGGCTTGATTGAAGAAGAAGGCAACCCCACTGAAGTGCTGACCCGCCCCAAGAGCGAGCGGCTGGGGCAGTTTTTGGCGGGGAGTTTGAAGTAGGTTGTTGAAGGCCGCCGCCCAGGTGGGTCACGCCGAATAGATGGCTTCGCGGTTGCGATTGATGCTGGCAAGTACGAAAGGGTTGCGGACGGCGCCAGGCTCAATCAGGTCAACGCCACGCCCCAAAAGGTCCTCCAAGTCCTGCTTGGCGCCGAAAAAGTCATGCAGGCCGATTGGCGTCTGCGGAGAAAACTCCACCAAAAAGTCCACGTCGCTGCTCTCAGGCTTGAAATCCGTCCCACGAGCCGCTGAGCCAAAAACTTCCAGGCGGCAAATGTGGTGGCGTTTGCAGATTTCAGAGATGCCTACGTGATGCCGCGAGATCGCTGGGTGCATGGAAGGATTTTGTTGTACTGGGGCTTTTTAACTTACCAGCGCCATCAGCTTCCCATACCCATCCACCACGTCGTACTTCACCTGGTCGGATGTGATTTTGGCGAAGAACGTGCGGGCGCATTCGATCTTGCTTTCTTCGATTTTGCGCAGGTCCATGCTGGACATAGAGCCCTTCGTTTCGGCAACGAAGTAGACGTGCTTGACCTTGCCTGCCTGGAACGCAATAGCCCAGTCGGGGTTGTAGTTGCCCACCGGGGTGGGGATAAAAAAGCCTCGCGGTAACTTGGCGTACACCACCACTTCGGTGCTGGTGTCCAGCTCACGCACAAAGTCACGCTCGGTTTTGGAGTCGGTAAAAACGTAGTCGTAAATGTGGTGGTTGGCCTTCACCGCTTTGCTGAAATCAACTTTGGGCTTGTCCTGGGTGAAGATGTCCATGGCGTGCGTGTCACCCGTGGGGTCGTAGGCAATGTGCTCCACGATCACGGTCGCTTTCTGCTCGTACATTAGGCGCCCCGCCTTCTGCATAAAGTCTTCCGGGTTCGTGCGGTATTGGCTGAACACGGCCTTGTTGATGCCCTGCAAGACACTGGCCACAGTCGCGCGGGTCAGTTGCGTCTCTCCGGCCACTCGGCCAATCAGGTCGTACTTGACAGCGGAATGGGCTGACGCTCGGTGAAAGTCGGTTGTGGACTCGGTCACTTTGAACGATTCACCCTGCCGGATACCGTCGTAGGTTGCAGTGTCAGCCTGCTCACCGGCCACCACGGTGTACTGCATGGGACTGACTTTCAGCTCGGCTTCCAAGGCCTTCACGCACTTGGCCACCAGCTCCGGGGTTTCAAATTCAACCGTATACGCGGCTTTGCGATTGATGCGATTCCACAGCGCTTTGAACTCGGCTTTCTCAAAATTGGCGTTCAGCGGATTGGTTTTTGCCTTGCGGTCGTCCTCTGGTAATGGCAACTTCGCGTCACTGAACACCGTGTCAATCAGCGCAAAAACGGCATCGGCATGCGCGGCCAACTCGGGCGGCAACGCTGCAAGCGTGCCCTCTTTCTTGGCCTCGTGGTACGCATCGGCGATGCGGTCTTTGTCGTCGGAGTAGTCGTTCTTTGCAAGGTAGCGGTAAATTAGTTTGGCCAATTGCGGGGTCACGTCCACGTCACCCGCTGTGGTTTTGAGCACCTTGCCAGTGAAATAGGACTCGTTGGCTTCCCTTGGCCGCTCCGACAATCCCTCGCTGATATCACGCTGCAAGGCGGTCACAAAGTCCTTGTAGCTCTCGCTGGCCACCACGGTCAGCACGTTGATTTGGTGCACCGTGGCGGCGTTGTCCATGCGGTCGCCATGCTGATTTACAGATAAACGCAGGCCGCGCCCAACTTCTTGGCGGCGGCTTACCGTGTTATCGTTGTGCTTCAAAGTGCAGATCACGAACACGTTGGGGTTGTCCCAACCCTCCCGCAAAGCGGAGTGCGAGAAGATAAACCGCACCGGTTCGTCAAACGACAGCAGCCGCTCCTTGTCCTTCAATATCAGGTCATACGCATCCACATCGTCAGCT
>JARXAU010000025.1 GCA_029865675.1 Rhodoferax sp. | reverse complement strand
CTACCGTCTACACACTGCTAGAGCGCAACACCTCTGGGCGCGAGATCGCCCGCATTACCGGCATCGACCGCAAAACCGTACGCAGCTACCGCTCCCGCTGGCTGGCCGAACTCGCAAATTCCCCCGGGGTGGCCACCGGCTCAGCCCAGGCCTCCAATGCCGATGGGGGGCTTGTGACCACCCAAATTCCCCCACCCTGGCCACCGGCTCCTGCGGCAGCCTCCACCTCCACCTCCACCAGTCTGTGCGAAGTCCACCGGGAATTCATCGAAGCCCAACTACGCCTTCGCCGCAACGCCACCGCCATCTACCAAGACCTGGTCGACTTGCACGGCTTCACCGGCGCCTACAACTCCGTCAAACGCTTCGTACGCGCCCTGCGCCACAAAGAGCCCGAGCAGTTTGACCGCCTGTCCTTTCTTGCCGGGGAGGAGATACAGGTCGATTACGGCGAGGGGGCCTTGACTCTGGTGCCCGGCACTGCCAATGCCCCACGCTACAAGAGGCCGCGCTTGTTCGTAGCCACACTGCGCTACTCCCGGCGCAGCTTTCGCCGGGTGGTGTGGAAGTCCAGCCAGCACGTGTGGGCACAACTGCACGAGCAAGCCTTTCGCTACTTCGGCGGCTGCCCCCCAGTACGTGGTGCTCGACAACCTCAAGGAAGGCGTACTCAAGCCCGACCTCTACGAGCCTGAGCTCAACCCGGTGTATGGCGCCACCTTGGCCCACTACGGCGTCGTAGCCGACCCGGCCCGCGTGCGTGACCCCAACCGCAAGGGCACGGTGGAGCACGCCATCGGCCACACCCAGGCCACCGCCTTGAAGGGCAAACGCTTTGAATCCATTGAGGCCCAGAACGAGTTCCTGGAGCACTGGGAGTGCAACTGGGCGGCCAAGCGCATCCACGGCACCGAGCGTCGCCAAGTGCAGGCCATGTTTGAGGAAGAACGCGCCCACCTCAAGCCCTTGCCTCTGTTGGGCATGCAGTACTTTAGCCAGGAGAGCCGCACCGTGTGCGATGACAGCTGCGTGCGCGTGGCCCACAGCAGCTACGCCGCCCGCCCGGCTGCCATTGGCTCCAAGGTGCTGGTGCGCATCTTTGAGCGGCGCATTGAGATCATGGACTTAGAAGGCGCTTTGCTGCGCACCCACACCAAGGCCGAGCGCGCGGGCACGGTGGTGTTGCCCATGGAGGAGCGGGTGTTCAACCCCTCGCGCGAGACCCGGCTGATCTTGCGCCAAGCCCGCCAGATCGGCCCGCACGCCAGCCGCCTGTGCGAGTTGATGTTTGCCGCAGAAGGCCGGGTGGGTCAGAGAAAGCTCTGGGGCATCGTGGGCTTGACCAAGCGCTACCCGGCACAGTGCGTCAACACCGCCTGCGCCCAGGCCCTGGAGCAAGGGGTGTACAGCTACAAACGCGTGCAGGCATTGAGCGAGCGCTTGTTTGCCGATGCCATGGCGGCGATGGACGATGGCGCAAACCATGAGGTAAGCCATGAGGTAAGCCATGAGGCAAACCATGGGGCAAATAATGGCCTTCAGGCGCAAACCGGCGCAACAGCCCTTGGCGCCAAGCTAGCCCAGCAGCACGCACTGATACGCCAGGCCGACGAGTACGCTGATTTGTTCACGCACGCCGCCATGGCCGCAAGCGCCGCAGTAGCCAAGGCCATGGACGGCAACACAGGGGGCAAGCCATGAACATGACACAGATGGAGAGCGCCTTGCGCGGGCTGCGCCTCTCCGGCATGCTAGAAACACTGTCCACTCGTGCGATGCAGGCCCAGACAAGCCAAGAGCCATTCCTGGAGACCTTTGCCGCCTTGCTGCAAGACGAGCTCGACAGGCGCCGCTCGCGCCTGATGGATAGGCGCTACAAGCGCTCGGGCCTGGATGAGCGGGCCACGCTGGCAGACCTGGACTGGCGCTTTAACCCCAAGCTGCCTCGGGCGGCTTGCTTTGAGTTGCAGACCTTGAAGTTCATCAGCGAAGGCGCCAATGCCTTGATTGTGGGCAAGCCGGGCACGGGCAAGAGCCATGTGGCCAAGGCGCTGGGCTACCAGGCTACGCTGCAAGGGTATGACGTGCGGTATCTGGAGGCCGATGGCGAGTTTGCGCGGTACGCACTGGAGAGCAGCCAAGAGAGGGCGCAATTGCTCAAGGACTGGGTGCAGTCGGATTTACTGGTCGTCGATGACTTGTTTCTGGCCAGGCGGGTCACCAATGAGGCCGCAGAGGTGTTGCAGGCCATCGTTCACCAGCGCTACAAGCTGCGCCGCGCCATTGTGGTGACATCCAACAGGGTGGTGCAGGACTGGGGCAAGTATCTGGGGGATGTGACGATGGCCAGCACCATTCTTGATAGGCTGATGCACCGGTGCACGATGCTGGAGTTTGAGGGCAAGAGCTACAGGCTCAAGGAGGCCGCAGCACGCATTGCCATCAACGCCGAACCGTCATAATCTGAACGCGCTGCCTGGGGGAATTTGGGGTGGCCACGGGTGGGGGAATTTGAAGTGGCCGTCAGGGGGGATCATTTATGCAGTGAATACACCATCCCACGCCTGCAAGACTACCCGTACCATTCCCCGCCCGCAGCAACCTCAACTGAAAGCAACTCATGGCAGGCACGCAGACCGAACGGCTTGAAATAGATCGCAACGAACTTACGACAAAAGCTGTCCTGTGGTTCAAGCTGAACTCTGAGGGCAATCGAGTGGAATGCTCTTCTCGCGAAGCTTTTTTTGATTACAGGCAGCGCGCATTAGAAGGTGATCGTCATGAACACCCAGCTGTGATCGCGCTATTTCAATTGATGCCCAAATTGGCCTATACCATCGCAAAAAAATGCGGAGGTCCTCACCTCGGTGAAGCCGTTCGTTTTGAGCTTGAAGAGCGACTGCTTCGAAAAGCCAAAAACCACCGCAATGCGATGGTTTTGAACCTTAAAAAATTGCCGCCAAATAAACGACATTGGGCACACTATCTTGCAGACTATGATCTGAATGGCGGGCGATCACCGGAGTCCTATCTGTATAACGCTACTCTTAACGCATGGCGAGAAGTTTCCTCGCAAGCCCTTGAAAATGAAGCTCATGTTTTGTGGGGCACCGACAAGTGTGAAACATTAGAAAAAGCAAGAGCCAAAGTTAAAGAGCATCTGATCGAAAATGCAAACGCACTTCGTGAAGGTCGCGCTGAAAAAAACAAGCCTAATGCTCCAACCACTGTCTGGCTGGATGACTGGGTCGAGATTGAGTCAGAAGCTTCACCAACCAATGAATTCAAGCGCCTTGTAGAGAACGGGCTTCTTGAAAACGGAATCCCGATACCAGAGGATGTTTCAGCGGGTCAACTGCAAATGAAACTCCACGATTTTGCTACGCCTTTCAGATCCCCTATTCGAGTCGCCACCATGGCGCAGGCTTTCAATGAGATGTGCGATGCCATGGTGGGGTTGACACCTCAGGGCGGACGAAAACCACTGGGTCGCAACCACAGTGATGCATTCAAGGCATATTGGGGGGTGTTGGAAGGCAAATACGAGGAATTTGCTTTGGAAGAACCCATGGAAGCTTTGGTTAAAAAACTCCCAGCCTACGCCAATGCCGATCAATTGAAAGATGTGATTAAGGTTGCAAAAAACTTGTGGCTAAATCCTCCTGAAGACGAGCCCGATGACAGCCTAAATATCTTGAATCAAAAAAGACGTTTTCGCGCTCTGTGTGCACGGTGCTGGGAATTATGTCTGCCCTCCCGAAAGACAAAGGATTTGTCTGAGGAAGCGATTAAGAAGCAATTGGCGATGTTCAAACAAGCCTTTGTTGAAGGAAAGGTTGCGTCTAAAGCGTTGGAACTCAAGCAACCTTTTCAAGCTCTTCGCGCAACCATTCATCAATACCTGCGCGAGATCAAGCTTTGAACTGACTTCTTTGCAGTCAAAACCCACTGAGCACCATGCGGTGCTTTTGCACCTCGCGGCCTTTGACGATCACGAATGAGCACACACCGAGGTCTTTGTCCAGCCGAGTGCCCAGGGCTTGGGCGACACTGCGGGTTTGGCTTTTGATGTGGTGCACGTCGGCCAATTCGGGGGCCAGTTCCAGCCGCACCCGGCGTTGGCTTTGGCTGCGCAGCCAAGCACCGGGTGCTTCGTGCGCGGCTTGCTGAACATGGCTGAGCACGGCTTGCACCAGGCTGGGCCAGTCGGGGTGTGTGGTGCGGCCAAGCCAAATGGTTTTGGCGGTACCGGGGGTCATGAACGTGCTCCCGGTGTAGCCCAAGCACGTGCTGTGTTTGCCTTGGGTGCGTTCTGCATGGTGGCTTGCGCTTTTGGCTCTAGATACACGCTGCGAATGAAGCGCAGCCCGAGTTCAGCGCTGACGTTGGGCGTACCTTTGTCTTTCGGTGAATCCACATAGCCGGTGCGCTGGTTGTAGTTGCGCTCGCTCAGCACCACCACCACTTTGTCCCAAGGGGCGTCAGCCGCTGCGCTGCTTTTAACAGCGGCGGCATACCACTTGTAGGGGCGCATTCGGCACCGCGCCGCTTCGGGGCTGCCTGCTTTGACTTGGCTGCATAGGGCTTTGCGCTGGGCCAAGGTCAGCGCGTGCTGACGGAACTGGGGCGTGCCCGTCTTGCCTGCCACGCGCTGGTGGGTGCAGGCTTTGGCCTGCATGTCATGCGCACGTAGACAAGCCAGATAGGCCGAGCCACCGCTTTGATGGGTCAGGCTCATGCCTTGCAAGATGAGGCGGGCATGGGCGGGATGGATGGGCACAACCGATGGGCTGGTGTCGTCACTCTCGGCCATTGCCAAGTGCGGCTGCATGGCTGTGACCGCTTGGCCTGGCGCTGTGTTGGCTGCGCGGGCCAATTGGCCCAACATGGTCGCTACGCCCAGAGGACTGGCCAGGGCGTTGCCTTGGCCATAGGCTTCGCTCAGGAGATCGATGAAGCTGGCACCTTGTGTGCACTCTTCCCACTTCTGGGCAGAGCAGCGGGCGATAGTGCCGTGCGGGTAGTCGCGCAACACCTTGGGGGGCATGTTCACAAACTGGCGGCTGCCCGCAGACTCGGGCTGGACGAACAGCCGCCCGGCCAAGACGGGGTATTGACCGGGTGCGGTGCGGGTCTCATCAGCCCCCAGCAAGTTGCGCACGCCGCATTTCGCAGAGGGGGTTTGGCAGTGAGTGTTCAGGCCTAGGTCTTGCGCCGCTTGCAAGGCCAAGGTGGGCCGTTGGCAGGGACCAAACCCCGCATCTTTACAAAAAAGTTGGTCAAAAAACCACGCGTTGTCGCTGGTTTTGATGGCCTGCATGAAGCCCCCGCGCAGCCGGCCTTGCAGCTGGGGGCCAAGCAGCGGGTCGCGCAACAAACCCAGGCTGAGCGCCATTTTGTCAGGGCTGGCGATCATGGCTTCACCCAGGGCTCGGGTGGTGGTCATGTAGGGGCGCTCGGTCGGCGCTTGCGGCAAGTCGGGGCAACCGCTGGCACGGGCGGCGCGGCTGCTGTAGTCGGCCAGGTAGCAGGGGCTCATGGCGCTCGCCATGGCCTCAATGCCGCCGGTTGTCACGTCAAGCACCAGCACGCCGACGCTGCGGGCGGCGGCTTGCTCAAAGTGATCGCGCCAGTGGTCGGTGGTGATGCCCAACTGCGCGCACTTGTCGGCTTGTCCGATGAAGCATTCTGCATGGGCTTGCGCCAGGGCTTGCGTGACGGGCTGGAGGGTCAGCTGCACGCTACGGCCTTGCGGGGCGTTCTGGCCTTGGGCGCTGGCGGGCGGGGTGTGCTCTGCCCCACTGCGGCGTGCAACGGCCAATACCTCGGCCAAGCGGCTCAAGCCGGGGGGGCGACTGGCTTCGGGGGTGGCTGTGCCCGCACAGGCCACGGCGCTGGTGGCGTCCATGGGCCAGTAGCTGCCGTCGGCCATGCGCACACAGCCGGGCAAGGCTTGCCAGGTGTTGTGGACTTCTTGGGGTTTGTCAAAACGCAGGACAGCTTTGCCCAAGTATTTCGCCACGCTAAGGGTGTTGGGCAAGTCACGTTGCAGGCTAACCCACACGGCGCCTGCGCCCAGCGCCAAAATGGCCAAGCTCAAACTGAGTACGGAGCGTGACAATCCCCACCAAACATGCTGGCGGGCCTGCACGGTAGGAGAAGGTGAGTGGTATGAGGCGAGACGGTCATCGGCGGGTGTGCGCATGGGCAGCTCCTGGGCAGTGGATTGAAGAAAACCCCAAACCCTTTGTTGGGCCTGGTGTTAAGTCATACGCATCAGCGCCTGGCTTTGGGGGAAACACGCCGCACAGCGACGCGCGGTGAGGCCACATGCGAGCCCAGCCCTGCAAAGAACGCACACACCCACAGCGACGAAGCTCCCAAGCTGAGCAGAGGCAAGGTTATGCCCGTCATGGGCGTGACGGCCAAGGTGCCCAGTACCGTGACAGCGGCCTGCACCAAGCTGGTCACAGCAAACAGGGTGACCGCCCACAGGCCCAAGGCGTCGAGGTTGACGCTGCCTTGTTGGGCCAGGTGCTGCATTTCTGCACGCTGCGGCAGCAAGCGCAGCAGCCACAGCACCAAGGCCAGCCACAGCAGCCAGGCCAAGGGCGCACCCCACAAGCCCACCAGGGCGGCCATGCTGTAATCCGAGTAGATTTGCCAGGGAACGCCTGAGCCGTTGTCCACCAGTTTTTGGTACTTCCCACTCCACACCTCACAGGCAGCGCCCAAGTGTCCGGCGTGGCCGCACCAAGGTGTGTGGCCCAGGCCATAGCCATCCAAAGGTGCGCTTTGCATGAACCAGTGCAAGCGGGGCAAAAAATCAAACGCCAGCACGGGCATGGGCACGCTCAGTTGCTCGTACAAGCGCTGGGCAACAGGCAATTGGTTCAGCGCGTTCATGGTTTGCAGCCGGTAGCCCAGGGTGCTGAGCCAGGGGGCCAGCCCGTGCACCAGCAAAACATGCAAAGCGCACACCAGCAGTGCTGACAAAACCACCGACAACCACGCCGAGCGCTGGGGGTAGCGCTGCAAATGCGCTTGCAGCGCCAGCACAGCGCTAAGCATGCCGCCGGTGTAAGCCAGCACAAGCAGCGGGCCGTTGTCGCCCAATGCCGCCAGCGCCAAGACGGTGACCGCAGCCAACAAGGCCAAACGCAACCAGACACGGCCTTGCACCCAGCGGGGCTGTCCGGCAC
>JARXAU010000149.1 GCA_029865675.1 Rhodoferax sp. | reverse complement strand
TTGCCTGTTTGCGGCGGACTTCAAGCGCCAGGGCTATGGCCGCATTGGCAACATTGGCTCCACCTCGGCCTTTCAGCCCTGCCCCGGCTTGGCGAGCTACGCAGCAAGCAAGGGCTACGTCATGCTGTTTACCGAGGCCTTGCACGCCGAACTGCGAGGCAGCGGTGTGAGCGCCACGGTGATCAACCCCGGCTTCACCGACACGGGCTTCAATGCCCGGGCCGACATGGTTGGTCATTCGATGACTAAGGGCGCTGCCGAGGCAAAAGACGTGGCCCAAGCCGTGTACGCGGCCATGATGGCGGGCGAGATGAACCGGGTGGTGGGGTTTGTGAACAAGCTGTGGGCGCAGTCAACGTTGTTTGCAGCATCCCGCCACCTGCTGTTGTGGGTAGCGCAGTGGCGCTTGCGCGACCGCCGCGCGCCCAAAGCCAACGGCGCGGCTTGGTAAAACTTGCCCGCTGACACCTGACCCATAGCCCGCCACTGCAACCCACCCAGGAGAAACTCATGATCCACCCCGAAAAAATGACGGCCACCATCGACGGTGACTTTGTGTTGTTTTTGATCGGCATGCGCTTCAACCAACCCTGGAAAGTGCACCACTGGCTGCCGGTGGTGCGGTCTATGGGCCGCATGCTGCGCGAGCTGGAGAATCAGCCCGATTTGGGACTGCTGCACCAGGACATCTGGTTCTCGCGCACCATCATGCAGGTGCAGTACTGGCGGTCTGTGGACCACCTGCTGGCTTATTCCAAAAACAGGGATGCGGTGCACCTGCCGGCCTGGCAGGCCTACCACCAAAAGCTCAAGGCCTGCGGCTCGGTGGGCATCTGGCATGAAACCTATGCCATTCGCGCGGGCGCTTACGAAAACGTCTACGTCAACATGCCTGCGTTTGGCATGGGCCAAGCCGGCAATTTGGGGCCCGCCACGGGCCGCCGCGCAAGCGCTGCGGGGCGGCTGGGGCACTAAGGTGCTAAGGCACCCTGACGCCAGCATTCGCATTTTTTCAACCCACAAAGCGCCATGAACAAACCCATGCACCTTGTACGCCTGCTCACCACGCTGGGCGCCAGCTGTCTTAGCCTGGTGGCCTATGCCAATCCGTACTTCGACGCCAAATTGCCGCACCACACGGAAAGCGGCTTTCGCAACACGGCACCCGACACCGCGCCCAAAAAACTGGGCGAGCTGCTGCGCTGGCGCTGGGACGCGGTGCGCAACGACCTGCCGCCACCCGCCCAAAGCCCCACACCCACGGTGGCCGCAGACCTGGCTCGCATCCGCGCCTACCAACGCAGCACGCCGGGCAGCAGCGCGGCGCAGTCCGCATCGCCCCCGGCGGTTACCTGGATTGGCCACGCCAGCACCCTGGTGCAGGCCGGCGGCCTGAACGTGCTGACCGACCCCATCTTCAGCGAGCGCGCCTTTCCGGTGCAAATTGCCGGCCCCAAGCGCGCGCAGCCGCCCGGCGTGGCGATGGACGACTTGCCGCCGATTGACGTGGTCGTCATCTCGCACAACCACTACGACCACCTGGACCGCGCCAGCGTGGTGGGCCTGAACGCCCGCGCCCAGCAAGACGGCAGCAACACGCTGTTTTTGGTGCCTTTGGGCCAAAAGCCCTGGTTCGAAGACTTGGGCATCACCCACGTGGTGGAGCTGGACTGGTGGCAAAAGCACACGGTGCGCGGCGTGGAGTTTTACCTGACCCCTGTGCAGCACTGGTCGGCGCGCGGCGTGTTTGACCAAAGCCACACCTTGTGGGGCGGCTGGTCGGTGTTTGCAGCCGATTTGCACTGGTACTTTGGCGGTGACGCCGGTTACAGCGCCGACTTTACCGAGACGCGCCGCCGCTTTGCCGAGCGCCAAACACGACAGCTGGGCGGCGGTTTTGACCTGGCGTTGATCCCGGTCGGGGCCTACGAGCCGCGCTGGTTCATGCAGACGCACCACATGAACCCCGCTGAAGCCGTGCAAGCCCACCAAGACTTGCAGGCCAAACGCAGCGTGGCGGTGCACTGGGGCACTTTTTCGCTGACCGACGAGGCGCTGGACCAGCCGCCCAAAGACCTGGCACTGGCGCGCGCTGACAAGGGCCTGAACGACACCGACTTCGCGGTGTTCAAAATCGGCGAAACGCGCACCGTGCCCGCCCGCAGCGCCCCGCTCGTTGCCTTGTCGATGCCCGGCCCACTTGCCGCGATTGCCACAAGCGCAGCGCCATAAAGCCCACCCACCAATTTGCAGCACCTGCCTACGCCCCTTTTTTTTGGAATAGACCTATGTTTGATTTTTTCTTAGCCGTCGTTCACCACCTGGCGGTATTTTCTTTGCTGGCCATCGTGGTCGCCGAACTCTCTCTGGTGCGCCGTGGCATGAACGCGGCAACCTTGGCCACCGTGGCGCGCATCGACCTGGCCTATGGCGCGCTGGCTGCTATTGCTCTGGCGGTGGGCGTAGTACGCGCGGTGTACGCGGCCAAGGGCTGGTACTTCTATTCAAACAACGGCTTCTTCTGGGCCAAGATTGCCATCTTTGTGGTGATTGGCCTCTTGTCCGTGCCGCCCACGGTGAAGTTCATTCAATGGCGCAAAGTGCAGCACGTCCCGCACAACGCGCAGGTGGACACGCTACGCATGTATATGTGGGCTGAGCTGGCTTTGTTTGCGCTGCTGCCCTTGTGCGCCGCTGGTATGGCCCGGGGCTATTGGCAATTCCAATAGCCGTGTCCAGGGGGAAGGCAAGGTCTGGCTAATTACAATCGGCGACCTGCCAGACCCGTCTGGCGCGCGCATCGCCGCCAGACGGGTCGCAGCGCGCCTTCCCCACCCAAAGGACACCCCCATGAAATGCGGCATCGTAGGCCTGCCCAATGTCGGTAAATCGACCCTGTTCAACGCGCTGACCAAGGCCGGTATTGCGGCAGAAAACTACCCTTTTTGCACCATCGAGCCCAATGTGGGCGTGGTGGAGGTGCCAGACCCGCGCTTGGCACAGCTTTCCGCCATCGTGAGCCCGGAGCGCGTGGTGCCCGCGATTGTGGAGTTCGTGGACATTGCCGGCCTGGTGGCCGGTGCGAGCACCGGCGAGGGCCTGGGCAATAAGTTCTTGGCTCACATCCGCGAAACCGACGCCACCATCAACGTGGTGCGCTGTTTTGAAGACGACAACGTCATCCACGTGGCCGGGCGCGTAGACCCGATTGCTGATATTGAAGTGATCCAGACCGAACTGTGCCTGGCCGACCTGAGCGCGGTAGAAAAAGCCCTGCACCGCGTGACCAAGCTGGCGCGCTCGGGCGACAAAGAGTCGATCAAGCTGGTGGCTATTTTGGAGAAATGCCAGGCCGCGCTCAATGAGGCCAAACCGGTGCGCACCATTGACTTTGGCAAGGAAGAGCAGCCGCTATTGAAGCAGTTCTTCTTGATCACCGCCAAGCCCGCCATGTTTGTGGCCAACGTGGCCGAAGACGGGTTTGAGAACAACCCCATGCTCGACCGCCTCAAAGCCTTTGCCGCCGCGCAAAACGCGCCGGTGGTGGCAATCAGCGCCAAGATGGAAGCCGAAATGAGCGAGATGAGCGACGAGGACCGCCAGATGTTCTTGGAAGAACTGGGCCAGACCGAGCCGGGCCTGAACCGCCTGGTGCGCTCCGCCTACAGCCTCTTGGGCCTGCAAACTTACTTCACGGCAGGCGTGAAAGAAGTACGCGCCTGGACCATCCGCGTGGGTGACACCGGGCCGCAGGCGGCTGGCGTTATCCACACCGATTTTGAAAAAGGCTACATTCGCGCCCAGACCATTGCGTTTGACGACTTCATCGCCTTCAAGGGCGAACAGGGCGCCAAGGATGCGGGCAAGATGCGCGCAGAGGGCAAGGACTATGTCGTCAAAGACGGCGACGTGATGAATTTTTTGTTTAGCTCTTAAAAACTACACGAGGAGACTGCCATGGCCGGACTGCTGAAAGAAATAGACCCCGACGGTTTGATGGAGTTTTCGGTGGTCTACACCGACCGCGCCTTGAACCACATGTCGCAGCGCTTTCAAGGCGTGATGCGCGACATCTCGGGCATCCTCAAGTCGGTGTACCACGCGCCTTCCAGCGTGCTGGTGCCGGGCAGCGGTACGTTTGGCATGGAAGCCGTGGCGCGCCAGTTTGCCACCGACAAAAAAGTGCTGGTGCTGCGCAACGGATGGTTTAGCTACCGCTGGTCGCAGATTTTTGACATGGGCCATATTCCCGCCCAGACCATGCTGCTCAAGGCGCGGCGCACCTCGAACGAGCCCCAGTCACCCTGGGTGCCCTGCCCCATCGACGAGGTGGTGGCCACCATCTTGGCGGAAAAGCCCGACGTGGTGTTTGCACCCCACGTAGAAACATCCGCCGGATTGATCTTGCCCGACGCTTACTTGCGCGCGGTATCGGACGCGGTTCACCAAGTGGGCGGCCTGTTTGTGCTGGACTGTATTGCCTCTGGCACGATTTGGGTAAATATGGAAGCCACGGGCGTTGACGTGCTCATCACTGCCCCGCAAAAAGGCTGGAGCGGCTCGCCCTGCTGCGCCATGGTGATGCTCAGCGCCCGTGCCCGCACAGCGATCGACGGCACTACCAGCAGCAGCTTTGCCTGCGACCTCAAAAAATGGTTGCACGTGATGGAGGCTTATGAGAACGGCACCCACATGTACCACACCACCATGCCCACCGACGCTCTCACCCGGCTGCGCGAAGTGATGCTAGAAACCCAGGCCTATGGCTTTGACAAAGTGCGTGACGAACAGTGGGAACTGGGCCATCAAGCGCGGGCGCTGCTGGAAAGCCACGGCTTTGTGAGTGTGGCGGCCGAAGGCTTCAAAGCACCGGGCGTGGTGGTGAGCTACACCACGGATGCGGGCATGCACAACAGCAAAAAGTTTTTGGCCCTGGGCCTGCAAACGGCGGCGGGGGTGCCGCTGCAATGCGACGAACCGGCGGACTTTATGACCTTTCGCATCGGCCTGTTTGGCCTGGAAAAGCTGCACCATGTGGAGCGCAGCGTGGGCCATCTGGCCGTGGCGCTGGAGCAGTTGGAACTAGCGGAAGCCTGAGACATTCAGGGCTTGGGCTTTGGCAGTGCGGGGTAAAAGCCGCTACCGCTCGTGAACGTAGGTGCCGGGCGCAGCACCTAAGTCCGGGTAGGCTTTAGAGCGGGTGTTGGGCGGGTTGACCAAGGGGCCGCAGCGAGACCCTAGCCATTTGAGCCAATCGGGCCACCAACTACCCGCATGCTGGACGGTGCGGTCTAAACAACGCGCGCTGTGTTCGCTGCATTCTGGCTCGTAGACCCGGTAGCTGCGCTTAGGCGGCTGGACTACCGGATTGACGATGCCAAATATGTGGCCTGAGGTCGTCAGCACGCAGCGTACCGGCGTGTCAGCGTGGACATATTCACGCACGCGGTAGGCTTGGCGCCAAGGCACCACATGGTCGTCTTCGCAGCCCACCACGTACAAGGACTGGGTAATGCGCGACAGGTCAATCTTCTCGCCCGCAATGGTCAGCACATCGGGCTTGACCAAGTTGTTGTGCAAATACATCTGGCGCAGGTAGTAAGAGTGCATGGCCGCGGGCAAACGCGTGGTGTCCATGTTCCAAAACAGCACGTCAAAGGCCGGCAGCGCTTCACCTAGCAGGTAACTGTGTTCGAAGTAGTGCCAGATCAGCCCGTTGGAGCGCAGCAAGCGAAAGCTCGCCGCCATGTCGCTGCCCTCAAGAAAGCCGGTTTGCGCCATTTTCTTTTCCAACGCAAGAATCGACGCCTCGTCAATGAACACGTCGATATCGCCGGGCTCGGAAAAGTCCGTCAATGTCGTAAGCAGGGTCCAATGGGCTACCGGGTGCGCGCCTTCGGAGTAGTGGCGGGTAGCCCAGGCCATGTACGTCGATACCAATGTGCCGCCTATGCAGTAGCCCGCCAAATGCACCTGGGGCACCTTGCAGATGTTGCGCACTGCTTGAACCGCGCTGTCCACACCTTCGGTGAGATAGTCGTCAAACGCAGTGTGGGACATTTCTGCCGCCGGGTTCTTCCAGCTGATGATGAAAGTGCTGTAGCCCTGGTCGGTCAGGAACTTCACCAAACTCTCATCGGGTGTCAGGTCAAGCACGTAGTACTTGTTGATCCAGGGCGTCACGACAAGGGTGGGCGTTTCATGCACCTGCGCGGTGGTGGGTGTGTAATGAATCAGCTCGATGAGGTGGTTGCGTAGCACTACGCGTCCGGGGGTGGTGGCCAGATCGGTTCCCAGCCGAAAGGCCTTGGCGTCCACCATGCGGATATTGCTGGCCTTGGCGTCGCTCAAAAAGTGGTCTGCGCCTTTTCGCAGGCTGTCGCCGTGGGTTTCCAGGGCGCGGCGCATAGCCATGGGGTTGGTGAAGAAAAAGTTGGTTGGCGCCAGTGCGTTGAGCCATTGCCGCGCCCAAAACGCGGCACGCCTGCGCTGCAAATCTGAAAGCCCCGGCGTCTGGAACAACAAGTCCTGGGTGCGGTGGGTGAGGGCCAGGTAAATTTCTTTGATCACGTCCCAACCAGCATTCTTGTCCCACTGCGGGTCGGCAAAGCGGACATCGTCCACATGCGGCTTGATCAAGGGCTCGCTGGGCAAGCCCATGGCAATGCGCAGCAGATGGGACTCAAAACCCAGCGCATCCACAAAGAATGACTGCATGGTCTGCGACAGCTCCTGCGGATGCGTCATCCACGCCGTTTGGGCATTGAAGACGGAAGTCATCACGCCATAGGGGTCCATGATCTGCTGCCAGCTCGATGGCTGCGCACCAGAGCTTGCGTCAGAAGTACCAATGGGAGTCTCGTCAGACTTGTGTTCGGAAGTGTCGCCAGAAGTTTCGCGTGGGTTTCCCGCTGTACTTGCCGTGTTGCCCATGGTGCATTCCCGTTGGTGGATCAAAAAATGGCTTCACCTCAGCCACCGCCATTGGTCCACAGGAATTCAGTGTGTGCATTGATGTGGCACACGGAGCACAAGGGCTCGGCGTGCGCGCCACTGTGCGCCACTGCGCGGCGGCCCGCGCGCTCACCAACGCAGCAGTCTGGGCCCCAAGGCTGCGCCGACAAGCGTCGGAATGGCGATGCCCAGCACGTACCAAATACCCACAAAGGTGACAGATGATTCGGGGCAGTGAAGTGCATAAATGAGCGTGGCCACGGCGCCGGACAACAGGCCTGCGCTGGCCCCTGCCAGCGCAGGCTCGGTAGGCGCCATGCCTTTTACAAACCACAGCATCGCGGCAAAGAGGGGCAGCGAAATCAAAGCGATGTTGAAGGGGCATGACCTCCAGCTGCTGCCGAACACGAGCTCAGCGCGCTCTGCCGGGTCCGCCCCCAACAGGGCCGCTGCAGCCGCGAGCCACAGCAAAACCACGGGCGCCGCCAGGCCGGCCCAGACCCCAGCCACCCGCATACCAGGCCGACCCAGCCGATCGGTCGCTAGACCCGCAAAGAGCGCCAGCGCCCCAGCAAAGGCCAGCTTCATCCAAAACACGGTGCCGCTCAAGGCCTGCACCAAGTCGCCACGAAGGCCATAGACGCTGACCATGACCAGCGCAGCCAGCGGAATGCTCCACCCCATGGCGGCTGCAAAGCGCTGACGAACCAGGTGCGGCGCAACGCGGGTCTCGCCCGCCGCCAAGAGGCCGATCAAGTCTTCTGTTTTCATGTGCTTTCTCTTATCTTTGCCGCCAGGGCTTTGAGTCCGCGGTGGATGCCGACTTTGATGGCGGACTCTGACATTCCAGTGCGCAAGGCCGTCTCTGCCACCGACAGCCCCTCCAGCTTGACGTGCACGATGGGCAAGCGCTGGCGCTCAGGAAGGTCGGACAGCAGTGTGTCCAGGTCTTTCTTGGCCTCAAAGGCATCGGTGTCTGATTCGGCAAACAGCAGCGACTCGTCGTCCAAGGGCTCGTGGAGTTCCTCCCGCGCAGACCGGGCTCGCAACAAATTGAAGAACTTGTAGCGCGCGATGCCGTGGACCCAGGCCGTCAGCGGCAGATCTGCGCGGTAGGTGTGCCGCTGGTTGTGAACGGCGAGCAGGGTTTCTTGCACCAAATCCTCTATGTCATCAGGTCGTTGAAAAAGACGCCGCCGGAAATACGCGCGCAAGTGCCCGCTGAGCGACCTCAAAAACTCGTGGTAGGCCAATGCCTCGCCACCATTGCCTTGAACCAGCAGCGTTTGCAAATGGCTTTCGCTAGACGCAAAGCGCGCGTGCCTGAGTTGTATTGGTTCCATAGAGGCCCGCGGTTACAGCAAGATCAAAAAAGAAATTGGAAATATTTTTTATCGTTGAACTGTAACCCGCAGGGCAACTACCGCGAACTACTGTAGGAGCACAAACGGTTCAACCCCAAGACCTAAGAGGGGTTGAATGAGAACCAAAGTTTTTGTCTCTTTGCCCTTCATCACACGTCAACAACAGGAGTTACCCCATGAAATTACCCCTACTTTGCGCCGTAGCAGCCGCCACCTCTGCGCTGTCCCTCGGTGCATTTGCCCAAGCACCGAGCGCTCAGGTGGACCCCAATGTGTTTTTGAACCAGTTCGAGTCCACCTTTGGCAAATTCGAGGGCTATCGCCGCTCGGGCGCCAAGGGCATTTGCGCCGCTGGCGAGTTTGTTGGCAACGCCGATGCGCGCGGCCTGTCCACCTCTACCGCGTTCAGCGGCAAGCCAGTGCCCGTGCTGGTGCGATTTTCGGTGGGCGGGGCCAACCCCAATGCGCCTGACAACGGAAAGAGCCAGCGCAACCTGGCGCTGCAGTTCAACCTGCCCGGTGGCGAAATCTGGCAAATGGGCAATATCTCAGCACCCGTGTTTGGTGCATCAACACCCCAGCAGTTTCTAGGCCGCTTGGCGTCCCTGCAACCAGACCCTGAAACAAAAAAGCCTGATCCCGCCAAAGTAAAAGCATTTGCCGATGACAACCCCGAGGTTCTGCTGCAAGGCAAACACTTTGCGTCCCAACCTGTGCCAGCCAGCTTTGGCACGGTGAATTACTGGGGCGTACATGCCTTTGGTTTTGTTAACGCCAAAGGCGACAAACGCTTCGGCAAATGGATTTTTGAGCCCACAGAGGGCCTGCAGGGCCTGAGCGATGACGAAGCCAAGGCCAAGGGCCCGAGCTTTCTGTTTGATGAGCTACGCCAGCGCGTGAAAGACAACAAAGTGTCTTTCAACTTCAACCTCGAACTCGCAGAGCCAGGCGACAAAATTGACAGCGCCACGGTGCCCTTGCCTGCGGGCCGCAAGAAGGTCAATTTGGGCGTGTTGAAAGTCACATCCGTATCGCCAGACGCTGGTGGAGATTGCCTAGGAATTACCTTCAATCCCATGGTTTTGCCAAAAGGTGTGGAGCCATCGGCCGACCCCATGATTGCCGCTCGTGCCGCCCCTTATGGCGTGGGCCTGGGTCGTCGCTTGGTTGAAGGCCCTAAGCAGCAGTAGCAAGGGAAGCAAGGGAAGCAAGGGAAACATTAGCGCCTGCCAGGCCGATAGTGGCACGCACGGTGCGGACCTTTAAGCCGGGTCCGCGAAAGCGTTGGCACTCTGCCACAGCGGGCGCACCCCTGGCGCCCACGCTTTTCTGGAAACACTGTTCTTTTTTGATACCATTCCTCCGCCGGTTTTTACCGAACGGGCGGACAAGAAATTGAAGGGCAAACCCGGTGAAAACCGGCGACGCAAAGCCACCGAACTAAAGCGCTGCCCCGCAGCGCAAGGTCAGCGGGGCCACCAGATTCGACGGACAAGAGGGCCTTGTCTGCTCTTTCCTGCGGTTGCACAACGCAATGAGGAAGTCGATATGCGTCAGACACTTGGAAGCCGCTGCGCCTGGCGCTCCACTGCGCTGCATCGTTTAGCCAGGGTTGCCAGCCCCAAGCCCCTGCCCTTTAGCAGCCGCGAACTGGGCATGCGCCTGCCCGAAGTCACCACGATGATGAACGCCGAGTGGCCCGCGTTGCTCAAGTTCATGGGCAAAAACGCTTTTGATGGAGGGCGCTCCCTGTGCGTTGAAGAGGTGCAGACGCTGGTTCGGGATCGGCGGTTGCAGGGGCGGGTGGTGAAGCAGCTAGGGGTTGGGCATGCTGTCGTTTGAGGTGACGCACGGGACCCGATACGGTTCAAACCAGGCGGTCGTGACCCCGCCGGCTATCGCGTTTGACACCAACTTATGCCCCCGACCCCTTTTTGTGCTGTCGGTCAAAGGCAGCATTACATCGCGCAGGATGTTAAGTCGCCTAACTTGGGAATTCCAAGATAGGCGCTCGGCTACATGACGTTAGGCATCAGAATGACCACCTCGTCCGGCGTCAGTCGCCGAATTCAACAGTGCATCGAACACATCCAGCAGCAGGATTGGGAAGGTGCTCTCGTAAACCTCTTTCCCGCCCTCGACAAGACTGCCAAGAAGCGCCGTCCCAAGGCTGGAGTCGGGGAACGCATAAAGGCATTCCTCGAAGAAGAGGAGTCCCTTTTTTCCGCTGTCGCG
Source organism: Rhodoferax sp. (assembly GCA_029865675.1). Classification (GTDB taxonomy): domain Bacteria; phylum Pseudomonadota; class Gammaproteobacteria; order Burkholderiales; family Burkholderiaceae_C; genus Allorhodoferax. The sequence continues at coordinate 1,170 of JARXAU010000149.1, read as the reverse complement.
ACAGGCAACGTGTTCAAGGGAATCCATGTTGACGGCGTTTCCATAACTGACGCCCTCTACAAGTTCGGACGAACGTCGATCGCCCATGAAGGAGAACTAGACCCAAGGTTGGAGTTCAACACTGGCGGGTCCTTGACCTTCGGCCAAAACAAGTGGAATCTTCCAACCGGATACATCGTCGGAATGAGTCTCGCAGTCGTTGTCGCGCCTGAAAACGCGAAGGAATCCATCGACCCAAAGCTAGGGTTCAATCTCTTTGGTGAACAACACCAGCTAAACAGCCTCTGGGGCCAGAAATCAAAGGTCCAGGCAGCCATTGCCACGAAGTTTGGCAATCCAATGCTCTTCGAGCGAGCCTGATGCCTAACCTCGAATGTTAGGCCGCAAATGGTCTGGACATACCGAGGGCGCGCAATCCCGCTAGACGTGTATCACGGCGTCCCGAAGGGGTGGTACGCGAACCAGATCATTGCCGAACATGCGCAGCTCAGGGGCACGTTCATTCTCAGCGGCCCCGAGGCCACTGAGCCTGGCGCACCGTCGTGGATGCCCGAACGGCATGCTTGGCTTCAATATCGGCAAGCGCTGTACCGCTTGGCCGATGGAATTCTTGCAGACGACGCGGCTTGTGCCGAGTTGGCGATCCGGTACATTGAATTGCGTCACATCGGTTCATACTCGGGCTTTATTCGTTCGCTCCTGGCCCGACGCCTCAAGCATGTATCGCTTTCGACGGACCAGAAGGCTAGGCTTCACCAGCACTTTGCGGAGCTGGTGAAGAATGACGAACGAACCGAGGAGTTCCGCGATTTCGTGAAACTCTGGCGCCGGGTCGCTACCGATGACGAACTCGAGACTCTTGCGAGAGCACTTCGTGCCAAGCCAAACGGTGAGGCCAGGGTCCAACAACTCATGGAGCTGTTGCGGCCTAACCCGGCGTTCAACACGGACGCGCGAGGGCGGGGCTTCGCCCCACCGTCGCGCGCCGGTTAACTGGTTCTACAAGAGCTTCCCCATCGTTATCGAACAGAAATCCCTCGTGGTTGAATCGCGCAGCGATTGACCACGGAACTTGACTTCACTTTTTGCCCGCATCACTGTGTGCTTTTTGTCGTTGCCTACTGAGTTCAAGGCATGTGGACGGCGAAACTACAAACGGTCGTTCAAGGA
>JARXAU010000084.1 GCA_029865675.1 Rhodoferax sp. | reverse complement strand
CGGTACGGCATTCATACAAGGGCAGGCCCTGCGCGTAATCACCCATAAGCAAAAGCGCCAGTGCTTTATTGGAGCGCGCTTCCGCAGAGTCGGGTTGAATTCGAAGCGCGCTGTCGTAGCTTGCCATGGCGGCATCAAATTGCATTAAATCCTGGTGTGCTGCGCCGCGGTTTGAATACGCCTGCACCGAGTTGGGGCCCAGGGCGATCGCCCGGTCATAGCAGGCAATGGCCTCTTCGAGCTGTTGCAACTCTTGCAGCGCGACACCCAGGTTGGTGTGGGTCTCCACCCGATGTGGGTCCAGTTCCAGCGCTTGGCGATAGGCTTTGATCGCATCGTCTATGCGACCCAGTGCCTTGAGCGCAACACCCCGGTTGTAGTGCGCCTCTGCATAGCCTGGGTTGATGGCCAGCGCCAAGTCAAAGCTGTCCAGTGCGGCCTCGTAATGGTGCAGCTTCTCTAGTGCCACCCCCCGGTTGGCGTGCGCTTCCACATAGTCTGGGGTGATGCGCAGCGCCAGCTCGTAGCTTGCGATGGCAGCGGCGTAGGCCTGCAGCGCTTGCAATGCATGCCCGCGACCGGCGTGGGCTTGGGCGTAGTTGGGGTCTAGTGCAATCGCCCTGTCATAGCTTTCTACCGAGGCTTCAAGTTGTCCATTGAGCTTGAGCGCCAGCCCCAGGTTGTGGTGCGCTGCCGCGTAGTCAGGCTTGAGGGCCACGGCGGTGCGGTAGCTCGCTACCGCCGCGTCCAGCAGCCCTAAGTCTTGTTGCGCAACGCCGAGGTTGGAGTGGGCCTGAGCATGGTCTGCTTGCAGTGCTATGACGCGCCGGTAGCAGTCCAAAGCGGCGTCGAGTTGGCGTAGCTGATGCAGCGCAACGCCTTGGTTGAAGTGCGCTTCGGTATAGCCCGCATCGCAGTCAGTTGCCTGGCTGTAGCTCTGCACGCTGGCCTCTAGTTGCCCCATGGCCTGTAACGCCACGCCCTTGTTGTAGTGCGTCTTGGGGTCCGTGGGCCAGAGGGCCAAGGCCAGGTCGTAGCTGGCCACTGCAAGGTCGGGTCGCTGCAGCTCTTGCAGCGTCAAGCCTAGTTGGAAATGGGCCTCGGCGTATGCAGGATTGAAGGCGGTGGCCTTTTCAAAACAGGCAAGCGCCAGCTCTGGCTTTTGCAAGGCCTGAAAGATGAGGCCGCGGTTGAAGTGCGCTGGCGCTGAAGCCGGGTCAAGGCGAATCGACTCGTCCAAACTTGCCAGGGCATCGTCCCACAGGGCCATATCTTTGAGTGCCAAGCCCAGGTTAGAGTGAAATTCCGCCACTTTGGGCGCATGCGCAATTGCCAGCTTGATCAGCTTGACGGCCGCCGTCGGGTTTTGGTTCTGCAGCGCGATCACACCCAGCAAGTGCAAGGAATCGACGTGCTGCGGTTGGCGCTTCAAAACCTCGATATAGCGCGCTTTGGCTTGGGACAATTGCCCTGCGCGATGAAACGAGAGGGCCTCTTCAAAGGGGTCTAGCAGCACTGCGGCCATCACATCCACTCCAAGAATCAAACGGTCGAAGAATAACCACGCAAAAACCAGTGAAGTTCCCTACGGAGCATATTGGCGACGAGCCCATGCTGGCGCTGCTAGGCTGACGCAAAGGTGCAATATGGTCCCGCCGACAGGAATCGAACCTGTATTTCACGCTTAGGAGGCATGCGCACTATCCATTGTGCTACGGCGAGGAATGGAGCATTTTAGGTGCTGGGGCTGCCATCGCCGGGGCTTGGCGGGCTACTTCGTCAGCAGCCGCATCGCCTCTTCCAACCCCTTGAGCGTGAGCGGGTACATGCGCTGCTGCATGAGCTGCTGGATGACGCTGATGCTTTGGCGGTATTGCCACACGCCTTGGGGCTCGGGGTTAATCCAGGCGAATTTGGGGAAGGCGGTGGTCAGGCGCTGCAGCCAGTCGGCGCCGGGCTCTTCGTTGTTGTATTCCACGCTGCCACCGGGTTGCAAAATCTCGTAGGGGCTCATGGTGGCGTCGCCCACAAAGATGAGTTTGTAGTCTTTGTTGTACTTGCGGATGATGTCCCAGGTGGCAAATTTTTCGGCAAAGCGGCGCCGGTTGTTTTTCCACATGAAGTCATACACGCAGTTGTGGAAGTAATAAAACTCCAGGTGCTTGAACTCGGTCTTGGTGGCCGAAAACAGCTCTTCCACCCGCGCAATATGGTCGTCCATGGTGCCGCCCACGTCCATCAGCAGCAGCACTTTGACGTTGTTGTGCCGCTCGGGGCGCATTTTGATGTCCAGGTAGCCGGCGTTGGCCGCTGTTTTGCTGATGGTCTCGTCCAGGTCCAGCTCGTCCTCATGGCCTTCGCGGGCAAACTTGCGCAGGCGGCGCAGCGCCACCTTGATGTTGCGCGTGCCCAGTTCCTGGGTGTCGTCGTAGTCTTTGTAGGCGCGCTGGTCCCACACCTTGACTGCGCTGCGGTTGCGGCTTTTGTCTTGCCCGATGCGAATGCCTTGCGGGTTCTGGCCGTAGGCGCCAAAGGGCGAGGTGCCGCCGGTGCCAATCCACTTACTGCCGCCCTCGTGGCGCTCTTTTTGTTCTTCAAAGCGCTTTTTCAGCGTTTCCATCAGCTCGTCCCAGCCCATTTTTTCAATTTTGGCCAGTTCTTCGGGGCTGAGTTGCAATTCCAGGTTTTTGCGCAGCCACTCCAGCGGCACTTCCTTGGTGAAGTCGGCAACCATCTCCACGCCCTTGAAATAGGCGGAAAATGCACGGTCAAATTTGTCGTAGTGCTTTTCGTTTTTCACCAGCGCAGCGCGGCTCAGGTAGTAAAAGTCGTCGATCTTGTAGCCGCTGCTATAGGCCTCATCGAAGGTGTCGGTTTGCGTCGGTTCGGCGTTGGGGCCGACCACGCCTTTTTGCAGGGCTTCGAGCAGCGTCAAAAACTCTTTGACGGATACCGGTAGTTTGGCCGAGCGCAAGGTGTAGAAAAAATCAAGCAGCATGGTGTTAGCGCTTCAGCGCGGTTGGTTGAGGCGGTACAGCAACTGCGCTTTCACCTCGGGCCACTCGCCCGCGCGCAGGCTGTACATCACGGTGTCGCGGATGGTGCCGTCGCGGCGCAAGGCGTGGCCGCGGATGACGCCGTCTTTGCGCGCGCCCAGGCGCTCAATGGCGGCTTGCGAGGCGAAATTGAAATTGTCGGTGCGCCAGCCCACCACGTGACAGCCCAGGGTCTCGAAGGCGTGGGTCATCAGCAGCAATTTGCAGGTGGTGTTGACGTGGCTGCGCTGCACACTTTGGGCGTACCAGGTGTAGCCAATTTCCAGGCGCTTTACGGCGGGCAAGATGTCATGGTAGCTGCTGCTGCCCAGCACGCGGCCGCTGGCGTCGTCCAGCACGCAGAAGGCGAACCGGTGGTCGGCCGCGCGCATGGCCAAGGCGTCTTCAATGTATTTGCGCGTGTCTTGCGGCTCGGGCACCGAGGTGACGCGGATGTTCCACAGTGCGCCGTCGGCTGCTGCAGCTTGCAGGCCGCTTTCGTGCTCCAGCGCCAGTGGCACCAAGGTGATGCCGCGCGCACAAAGGGTGATGGGTTCAACAAAAGCCATTGCTGTTGGCCGCTATTTTTGGTGGTTGCGGCTGCGTTGCCAGCGGCGCGCCAACTGCAGTCCGAGGCCACCGCCCAATCCGACCAAAAGGATGGCGACCGTGCTTGAGGCACCATCACCGGGGGCAAATATGTCCATGCCCAAAAGCGCGCCAACCCCGTAACCGGACGATGACCCCACGAAAAACCCGACGGCATCGGACAGGCCGAGGGCAAAAAAGTCTATTTTTTTGGGTTCCGGCATATCAGCGGTTGTTGCGTTGCATGAACATCAGTTTCTCAAACAGGCTCACATCCTGCTCGTTTTTCAGCAGCGCGCCCACCAGCGGCGGCACCGCCATTTTTTCGTCTTTGGACTGCAGGGCCGACAGTGGTATGTCCTCGGCCAGCAGCAGTTTGAGCCAGTCCAGCAGTTCGCTGGTTGAGGGTTTCTTTTTCAGGCCCGGCAGGTTGCGCACCTCGTAGAAGGTTTTCATGGCGGCGGTGAGCAGCTCTTTCTTCAGGCCGGGGAAGTGCACGTCGACGATGCTTTGCATGGTCACAGCGTCCGGAAACTTGATGTAGTGGAAGAAGCAGCGGCGTAAAAACGCGTCTGGCAGCTCTTTTTCGTTGTTGGAGGTAATAAACACCAGCGGGCGGTGTTTGGCGCGGATCAACTCGCGGGTCTCGTAGCAATAAAACTCCATGCGGTCGATTTCGCGCAGCAAGTCGTTGGGGAACTCAATGTCGGCCTTGTCGATCTCGTCAATCAGCAGCGCCACCGGCGTCTCACTGGTGAAGGCCTGCCACAGCACGCCTTTAACGATGTAGTTATGGATGTTCTTGACCCGCTCGCCACCGTCAATGTCCGACAGTTGTGAGTCGCGCAGGCGGCTCACCGCGTCGTATTCGTACAGGCCTTGCTGCGCCTTGGTGGTGGATTTGATGTGCCACTGCAGCAGCGGCAGGTTCAGCGCGGCGGCCACTTCCTCGGCCAGCATGGTTTTCCCCGTGCCGGGCTCGCCTTTAACGAGCAAAGGCCGCTGCAGTGCGGCTGCCGCGTTGACCGAGAGCATCAGGTCTTGGGTGGCGATGTAGTTTTTTGTACCGTTGAATTTCATGGGAGAGGCCATTGAACAGGGGTCGTTGAAATCGAATCGCAAATCAGCACCAAGGACACCGGGTGAAGCGTGGTGCAAATGGGGCCGACCTGGGCGCAATGGGTAACAGCATGGCCGATATAATCCGACGGCTTACTGATACCAAAACACTTTCGATTGTCTGCGCAAAATGAATCTATCGCTTCGTTCCTTGACTGCCCTTCTTGTCGCTTCTGTGACGGTGCTCGCTGCCCAAGCCCAGGAAATCAAGGGTGACGCTGCAGCGGGCTTGAAAAAGAACGCCATGTGCAGCGGCTGCCACGGCATTGAGGGTTACCAAGCCAGTTTTCCCGAAATTTACAAAGTCCCTAAGATTTCGGGTCAAGCCGAAAAATACATTGTTTCTGCTTTGAATGCCTACAAAAAAGGCGAGCGCAAACACCCCAGCATGCGCGGAATTGCCACCTCCTTGAGCGATCAAGACATGGCTGATTTGGCCGCCTACTACGCCGCCAGCGGTGTCGATGCCAACGCCAAGCCCCTGGAAAAAGCGGCAAACGGCTCGGCCAAGGCCATGGAGCTGGTTGCCAAAGGCGGCTGTGCGTCTTGCCATGGAGAGCGTCTGAGCAATCCGATTGACCCCAGCTACCCCAAGATTTCCGGCCAGTACAAGGACTATTTGTATGTGGCACTGAAGGCATACAAAACCGAAGGTAATCCGCAGGTCGGTCGTGGTAACGCCATCATGGGCGGGATTGCGAAACAATACTCCAACGCCGAACTCAAAGAGCTGGCCAGCTATGTGGCTGGCCTGCCTGGCGTATTGAAGTCCGTGCCGGAGAACCGTTTCAGATAAGCCCATGATGCCTTGACAAAAAAACCGCCTTCGGGCGGTTTTTTCTTGACTGGCGTAACGTCTCCCGGGCGGGCGCCTTAATCTTTGGTGGCGTGGCGTTGCACGCAGGCGATATAGGCGTCGCCGTCGGGCGGGCGACCTGCCCGTTGGCTTTCCCACAACATGGAGCCCAGGCATTCCATCGCGCCGTGGTGCGCCAGGTGCAGGGAGTTGCGCTTGTGCGTGAGCAGCTCAACGGCTTGGCGGATGCCGCGCGGTTGGTCTATTGAGCTTTGTTCGCTGATCGACAGATGCATGGACAGGTGCAAAAACGGGTTGCTGCGGCCCGCGTTGTCGTCATACACCGCAGCCACTGCGGCGTCGGCGTCGCGCAGGTCGGCGTGGTATTCGGGGTGTTCGTCAATCCACTGGGCGGCGATGGTCTCTAGCGCCTCCAGCGGCTGGCCTAAACGGGCCTTGGCGTAAACAGCGCAAAAGTAGCGGCGCACATCGGCTTGCGAGGGGTTGAACATCGGGAGAAGGTTACCATGGGCTTTGTGTTTATGACCGAATCCTGGCCCCTGATTACCGATCCCTATTTTTATGCGGTGTCGGTGCCAGCGGTGCTTCTCTTGGGCATCAGCAAGAGCGGCTTTGGTGCCGGTTTTGGTTCCTTGGCGGTGCCGATGATGGCCCTGGCCGTCACCGTGCCCGAGGCCGCAGCCATCTTGATGCCCTTGCTGTTTGTGATGGATGTTCTGGGCATGGCCGCGTTTCGCAAAGACTTTGACAAGGCGCTGTTGCGCCAGATCGTGCCCTTTGGGGTGCTGGGTATTGTGGTGGGTGCGGTTCTGTTCAAGCTATTGCAGGCGCAAGCTGTTTCGGCGATTGTGGGCGCCTTCACTCTCTTGTTCTTGGCCCAGCGCCTTGCTTTCATGCCCAAGCCGGGCAGTGCTACACCGCCGCGCTGGCTGGGCGCCTTGCTTGCCACCACTTCAGGCTTCACCAGCTTTATCGCCCATGCCGGGGGACCGCCGATCAATGCCTACGTGATTGGCTTGCGTCTGAGCCCGGTCAAATTCACTGCCACCATGGCGTTTTTCTTCTTTGTGTTGAATCTGTGCAAGTGGATTCCCTACGCGTGGCTGGGGTTGCTGGACTTGCGCAATATGATGACTTCCCTGGTGCTTTTGCCTTTGGCACCGATCGGCGTGTGGATTGGCGTACGTATGGCGCGTCGCATCAGTGAGCGCTTGTTTTACGGTCTCCTGTATGCGGGCATGGCTTTGACCGGCGTAAAGCTGTTGTGGGATGGTCTGGCCTGACGGGCCCAGTGCGCGCAACAGGCGCGTGATGCCGCATTCCATAATGCGGCCTTCGTCCCCTCTGAGAACCAGGAGCAAACCATGAGCGTCATCGTCGTCATTAACCCCAAGGGGGGCGCAGGCAAGTCCACCTTGGCCACCAATATTGCCGGATTTTTAGCTTCTCGTGGGCAAGCTGTTCGCTTGGGAGACGCGGACCCACAGCAGTCCTCCAGCCTGTGGCTCAGCCTACGCCCGGTCAGTGCGAGTCCGATAACCGCTTGGGCGGTAGACCCGGATGCGCTGGCTAAGCCACCAAAGGGCTTGGGTCACGTGGTGCTGGATACGCCTGCAGGCCTTTCAGGAAAAGCACTGAAAGAAGTGCTGAAGATGGCCGATAAGGTGGTCGTGCCATTGCAGGCCAGTATTTTTGACATGTACGCCACACGTGGCTTTTTGGACGCATTGGCCCAAAGCCGCCACGCCGAGCGCCTGGACGTGGGCATCGTCGGCATGCGGGTCGACGAGCGCACCTTGGCAGCTGACCAGTTGAATGCGTTCATTGCTTCGCTGAGCCTGCCGCTGGCCGGTACGCTGCGCGACACGCAAAACTACGTGCATTTGGCGGTGAGTGGCCTGTCCTTGTTCGACGTCTCGGCCAGCCGTATGGAGCGCGACTTGGCGCAGTGGGCCCCCATCTGCGAATGGCTGGCACCCGCCGCTTGAGCCCTAAATTGAAAGAAGCTGATGAAAAATTTTGAAAACTTAGAGCAGCTCGCGGCCTTGGTGGGGCAACCGGTGGCCACCAGCGAATGGATTGTGGTGACTCAGGAGGCGATCAACCAGTTTGCCCAGGCTACCGGCGATCACCAGTGGATCCATATTGATGTGGAACGCGCCAAGGCCGGCCCCTTCGGCGCGCCCATTCCGCACGGATTTCTCACCTTGTCCTTGATTCCGCAGTTTGTCGCGTCTGCAATCCATATTGCTGATGTGCGCATGGGCGTGAACTATGGGCTCAATCGGGTGCGCTTCATGGGCCCGGTGCCGGCAGGCAGTCGGGTGCGAGCGGCCTTGACGCTACTCAAGGCGGAGCCCATTGAAAACAGGGGGCGCCAGCTAACCTGGGAGGTCACTACCGAGCGCGAAGGCGTGGCAAAACCGGTGTGCATTGCCGAATCGATTGCCCGTCTGTACCCTTGAGCGCACTTGTGCACGGCCATTAGTCAAACCCGTTTTGCCGCCACGCCTCAAACACGGTAACGGCGACCGCGTTGGATAAATTGAGGCTGCGTTGGCCCGCACGCATGGGCAACTTCAGGCTCTGGTATGGGCCAAAATCTGCCCGAACTGTGTCCGAAATCCCTTTAGTTTCTGAGCCAAACACCAACCAATCGCCCGGTCTGAACGCCACTTCATACGGGCTGCGAGAGCCGCGCGTGGTTAAGGTGAAAAGCCTTTCGGGATCCGGTTGGGCTTGCGCCATGAACGCCGGCCAGTTCGCATGTCGGCGCAAGGTGGCGTACTCGTGGTAGTCCAAACCGGCCCGGCGCATGTGCTTATCGTCCATTGAAAAGCCCAACGGCTCTACCAAGTGCAAGCTGCAGCCGGTGTTGGCCGCCAGGCGAATGACATTGCCGGTGTTGGGGGGAATTTCAGGCTCGACCAAAACAATATGGAACATCAGGTGATTGTCACCCTCTGAGCTGCGCCGTTAGCGTTCACAGAGGTGGTGCGTTCACGCGCCGCGCTCGGCGCGGGCGAACACCACGGCTGCGATATGTGACGCACCGGCCCGCCGCACGCTGCGCGCGGCCGCCGCGAGCGTTGCGCCGCTGGTCATCACGTCGTCGATTAGCACGACACGCTTTTCGCGGACGGATATCTGCTGTAGTGGGTCCACGGCAAAGGCGTGCTGCACGTTGCTCAGCCGCGCCGCGCGCGACAGGGTGCTCTGCGCCGGGGTGTCCTGAACGCGCAGCAGCAATTGCGCCCGTGTTTTGCCCGGCGCCAACGCACGCGCCAACAAAAGTGCCTGGTTGAAGCCCCGTTCCCGCATCCGTTGGCGCGACAAGGGCATGGGTAACACCATATCCGCAGCTTCGAGGATGGGCTCAACCCAGGGAGCACTGCGCATTAAAAGCGCCATGCTGCGGGCCCAGCCAGGGTGTTCTTGGAACTTGAATTCGATTACCAGTCGCGACCAGGGATAGGCATAGGTGACGGCGGCATAGGCAGCGTCCAGCGCTGATCGCTCGGTAATGCAGGCCCCACATTGGGCCTGTAGCGCTGCAACGGGCAGGGCGCAACTGAGGCAGCGCGCGATGGGTTGTGCAAAAAGGGTCACGCAGTCTTGGCAGACGGGCTGGCTCGGCCAGCGGTGACATACCGCGCACTGGCTCGGCAGGCGGCGGGCAATGTGCGCGAACCATGGACTTTGCATAGCCCCAATATACTTCGCGGCCGCGCTGCCAGTCGCATCGCCATAGCTGTTTTTATGCCACCTCTTCCTTCGCAGCGTCCGCCCACTATCGATGCCAATGCCGCCTATCGCTGGGAGCAATGTGCCAAGCTCGCTGACCTTGGCGCATCGGCTTGGCTGCACGAAGAGGTCGCGCGGCGTATGCAAGAACGATTGCAGTGGATCGTCAAGCAGCCCACGCGGTGGTTGCATTGGCAACCCTTGCGTGGCGGGCTAGCGGCTCACGCCACGTTGGCCCAACGCTATCCGCAGGCACAGTGCGTGGTCTTTCAGACGCCGAAGCCTGCAGCATTGCAAGTCCAGCGTAGCCTCACAAAGCCTTGGTGGGATGCGCGGGGCTGGCGCGTCCCCGCCGCGCAGTTCGAGACGCCGACTGCGCCTGTGCAAATGCTTTGGGCCAATATGGCCTTGCACATGGCTGCTGATCCCCAAGCCTTGATTACCCGATGGCACCAGTTGCTTGAGTCAGATGGCTTCGTCATGATTTCCTGCCTCGGTCCCGACACGCTTCGTGAGCTGCGCCAGCTCTATGCGGCGTTAGATTGGCCGGCGCCAGCCCATGAATTCACCGACATGCATGACTGGGGCGATATGCTGGTGCAAGCGGGCTTTGCCGAGCCGGTGATGGACATGGAGCGCATTACGCTAACGTTTTCATCCCCCGAGAACCTGCTTGCGGAGTTGCGAGGCCTGGGGCGCAACTTGCACCCGAAGCGTTTTTCCGGGCTGCGGGGGCGCAGATGGCATGCCGCGCTGAAAGCTCACATTACCCAACAGCTGGCAGATCCAGCGCAGCCCGAGCGTTTGCGGCTGAGTTTTGAGATCATCTACGGGCACGCTTTCAAACCACCACCGCGCATCCCAATGGGCGCGCAAACCAGCGTCAGTTTGGACCTCTTTCGCAGCACCCTGCAGAAGAAGTCCTATCTGCCCTCAGCTTGAGTGGGCTGAGGTGCTTGGCAGCCAAGGGTTTCACCTTATTCGCAGCTCGGGTTTACCGTGCGTTGGGCTACAATCCTGCAGCTTTAGTGGGCATCTTCCTACTAGAAATTGGGTCCCAAAGACTCTTACAAAAATCGGCGCACAGTGTGAGTTCCGCTAACTACAGATTTGCTACCGCCAATGGTGCACGGATTGAATGGTTTTTGCGTCGAAACTGTGCCATGAGCCCTCGCCAGTTTGGTGCGTGCTACGGCTTCATCAGCACGGTCTCCCTTTGCATAGGAGCGTTTTTTTGGGCGCAGGGTGCTACGCTGGTCCTGCCGTTTTCGGCGCTTGAGATCATTGTGGTTGGCGTTGGTTTTTTGTGTTTTGCCCGGCGCGCGTCAGACCGAGAAAGCATTCGCATCGATGGCCATCGCGTCACAGTGGAGTGTGAGTTATCCGGGGTTATCCACCAAGCTTCTTTTGAGCGGGCGTGGCTAAGCGTCGAGTGTCCGAAACGACCGCAGCAACTCATTGAATTGCGCGGGCAGGGGCAGGTGATTAAGGTAGGACGATTTGTGCGGCCTGAGTGGCGCACAGCGCTGGCAGCAGAGATAAGGCACGGCGCGCGGTTGGGTTGATTTTGGTGCGACGGCGCAATTTTGTTACTTGGTTTGCATACTTTGAGGCATTGAACGTGAATACGATGAAGAGCATTTGGAATAATATGGCTTCAATGTTGACTACCGCTTTGCTGTGGTTTGTCAGCGCCGGTGTCAATTTGGCGCACGCCGTGAATGACTTGCCCGGCGGCCCCGCTGTCAATCAGCTCAATTTATACCCGCCCGTCACTTCGGTGGCGCGTGATCAACAGTGGTTGCATTGGTTCATGTTGATTTTGTGTGCTGTGATTTTTGTCGCTGTCTTTGCGGTGATGTTCTACTCCATATGGAAGCATCGCAAATCCGTGGGTCACAAGTCGGCAACGTTTCATGAGTCGGTGACGGTTGAAATCATCTGGACAGTCGTGCCCTTCATCATCGTGATTTTGATGGCGTTGCCAGCAACCAAAGCAGTTGTTGCAATGAAAGATACAACCAACGCAGACCTGACCATTAAGGTGACTGGTATGCAATGGAAATGGGGTTATGACTACCTCAAGGGCGAAGGCGAGGGCATTGGTTTCGTCGCCAATATTGACGCAGGGCATCGCGAAATGTCAAACAACGGCGGGCCGAAGAAAGGCCAAGACGTTGACAACTATCTGCTCAAAGTTGATAACCCGCTGGTCATTCCCGTGGATAAAAAAGTTCGCCTAATTACCACTGCCAATGACGTGATCCACGCGTTTATGGTGCCGGCATTTGGCGTTCAGCAAGCGGCGATCCCAGGTTTTGTGCGTGACACCTGGTTTCGTGCCGAAAAAATTGGTGATTTTTACGGCCAATGTTCCCAGCTGTGCGGCAAAGAGCACTCCTACATGCCGATTCACGTGAAAGTGGTGTCGGCGGAGGATTATTCGCACTGGGTGTCGGGCGAACAAAAAAAGATGACCGCTAAAGCGGATGATCCGTCAAAGGTATGGACACTGGCAGACATCAGCCAGCGCGGCGAAAAGGTGTACGCCCAGAATTGCGCGGCATGTCACCAAGCCAACGGCAAGGGCGGCGGTGCGGTCAAATCATTGGACGGGTCTGGCTTGGTTCTTGATGCCGACAAGAACAAAGAGATCATGGTGTTGCTCAAAGGACAGAATAATGGCGCGATGCCGGCCTGGAGCGGGTTGAGCGACACGGACATTGCTGCAGTGATTAGTTTCACCAAGAACCATTGGTCGAATAAAACCGGACAGCTTGTACAGCCGTCGGACGTGCTGGCCATGCGCAAGTGATCTGCCAGGCCCCAATATCTATAGATTGAACCAAGAGTAGCGAAAAGGAAGCCAATATGAGCGCCGTTTTAGACCACCACGATCACGCACACCACGACGACCACCATGCACCAGCGGGCTGGCGTCGCTGGGTGTACGCAACCAACCACAAAGACATCGGTACGCTGTATTTGTTGTTCAGCTTCACGATGTTGATCATCGGCGGCGTTTTGGCGCTCATGATTCGTGCCGAGCTTTTTCAGCCCGGTCTGCAGCTCGTAAACCCTGAGCTGTTTAATCAGCTTACGACGATGCACGGTCTCATCATGGTGTTCGGTGCCATCATGCCTGCCTTTGTAGGATTTGCGAATTGGATGATTCCGTTGCAAATAGGGGCATCAGACATGGCGTTTGCGCGCATGAATAACTTCAGTTTCTGGCTGATGATTCCCGCCTCGCTGCTGATTGTGGGCTCATTTTTCATGCCTGGCGGTGCGCCAGCGGCGGGTTGGACGCTTTATGCGCCGCTGACGCTGCAAATGGGTCCGAGCATGGACGCGGGTATTTTTGCCCTGCACATTCTCGGTGCGTCGTCGATCATGGGGTCAATCAACATCATCGTCACCATCCTCAACATGCGCGCGCCCGGCATGACCCTGATGAAGATGCCCATGTTCGCGTGGACTTGGTTGATCACCGCTTACTTGCTCATTGCGGTGATGCCCGTTTTGGCGGGCGCAATCACGATGACCTTGACCGACCGCCACTTCGGCACCAGCTTCTTCAATCCCGCCGGTGGCGGCGACCCAGTGATGTATCAGCACATATTCTGGTTCTTTGGCCACCCTGAGGTGTACATCATGATCCTGCCCGCCTTCGGCATCATCAGCCATGTGGTACCGACGTTTGCGCGCAAGCGGTTGTTTGGCTACGCATCGATGGTTTATGCCACTTCCAGTATTGCGATTTTGTCGTTTATTGTGTGGGCTCACCACATGTTCACTTCGGGTATGCCAGTAACCGGTCAGCTGTTCTTCATGTACGCCACTATGCTGATTGCTGTCCCCACAGCGGTTAAGATTTTCAATTGGATCGCGACCATGTGGGAAGGTTCCATGACGTTTGAGACCCCAATGCTTTTTGCTGTGGGGTTTATTTTCGTCTTCACGATGGGCGGCTTCACCGGTTTGATTTTGGCGATGGCGCCGATCGACATTCAGCTGCATGACACCTACTACGTGGTGGCTCATTTCCACTACGTACTTGTGGCGGGGTCACTGTACGCCATGTTCTCCGGTTACTACTACTGGGCGCCGAAGTGGACTGGCGTGATGTACAGCGAAACCCGCGGCAAGATCCATTTCTGGTGGTCGCTGATTGCCTTCAACATCACCTTCTTCCCGATGCACTTTTTGGGCCTGGCCGGCATGCCGCGCCGTTATGCTGATTACCCCATGCAGTTTGCTGACTTTAATGCGGTGGCCTCGGTGGGCGCCTTCGCCTTCGGACTTGCTCAGGTGTATTTCTTCGTGTTCGTGGTGCTGCCTGCCCTCCGTGGTCAGGGAGAAAAAGCTCCACAGCGCCCTTGGGAAGGTGCTGAAGGTCTGGAATGGGAGGTTCTGTCGCCTGCGCCCTTCCACACCTTTGAGACACCGCCCAAGCTCAATGCTGCGGCGAATAAAGTGCTTGGCTGACGCTATCGGTAACCCTTCTAAAGGCACTTCATGACGCCCCAACAGAAGCGATCTAACCTCAAACTTGCGCTCGTTTTGCTTTCAGTAGCGCTCGTGTTTGGTCTGGGTTTTGTTTTCAAACTTGCGGCACTCGGCGCCTGACCGCAGTATGAATCTGTATCGTGCAAACCTCCAAATGGTCGGTAAGTTGGCGGTTGTGGCCCTTTTGATGTTCGCTTTTGGTTACGGATTAGTGCCGCTTTACAGGGCGATCTGCGAAATGACAGGCCTCAACGTGTTGGCCTTGAATGAGCAGGTGGTATCGGCAGGCAAGTCCACTGCACCGGCTAACAGCCAAGTTGACCAAAGCCGGACCATCACAGTGGAGTTCGACGCGAATGCGCGCGGCCCGTGGGAGTTCAGACCTGCACAGCGCTCTATGCAGGTGCATCCGGGGGAGCTTGCAACGGTCATGTACGAATTTCAAAATGTACAAAACCGTCGCATGGCAGCCCAGGCGATTCCAAGTTATGCGCCCCAGCAATCAGCAATGTATTTCAATAAGCTGGAGTGTTTCTGCTTCAAGCAATACACGCTTGAGGCTGGTGAGAAAAAATCATGGCCAGTCGCTTTTGTGATCGACCCTAAGCTGTCCAAGGACGTGAAGACCATTACCTTGTCGTACACGTTTTTCGAGGTCGGCGCAGCGACTCCGCCGGCTCCTGTGGTGAGCTTGAAGGTCGACGCGATAGGTACGGAGGGAACCTGATGGCTTCCGAGCACAAGAATTGTAAATACCTTTCCTTGCTTCAAAGCGTAAAGCTGGTCGCTTGGTCTTTTCTGGGAATACGCAGCCGCGCTGGCTATGAGGAAGACTTGGGGCGGGTGAATCCTCTCCACGTGGTCGCCGTGGGCCTTGTGGGGGCCTTATTGCTAGTTGGGGGTTTGATCATGGTGGCGACTTGGGTGGTGGGAAAGTAAAGCGGCCTCAGGCCATTTTTGTTTAGATTTGTGTTCGGAAAAATGGAGTTGAAATGAGTTCAAGCGCACACGGAACAACACCGTATTACTTTGTCCCTGGGCCCTCGCGCCATCCGGTGATGGCTTCCATCGGTCTGTTCTTCGTTATTTTGGGTGCCAGCCAATGGATCAATGGCGCCGACTGGGGCAAGTACTCATTGGCGTTTGGCCTCATCTTTTGGCTGGGTGTGCTGTACCAGTGGTTTGGCGATGCGATTGCGGAAAGTGAAAGCGGGCAGTACGGGCGCAAGATTGACCTGTCCTTCCGTTGGAGTATGAGTTGGTTCATTTTTTCGGAAGTGATGTTTTTCGGGGCTTTTTTCAGCGCCTTGTGGTGGGCTCGTTCGCATTCGGTGCCCTCTTTGGGAAGCTTAGACAACGCGCTGTTGTGGCCTGAGTTCAAGGCGGTGTGGCCCAGCCTGGCCGCAGGTGTGACCGCATCGCCTGCTGGAATCATTGAGCCCTTCACGACCATGGGGCCCTTCTGGTTGCCCACCATCAACACGGCTTTGCTCTTGAGTTCGGGTGTGACCCTCACTTTTGCGCACCACGCCTTGATCGATGGCCACCGTAGCAAGACAGTGGCCTTTATGTGGATGACGGTTTTATTGGGGGTCATTTTTCTGTGCGTTCAGGGCTTGGAGTACTACCACGCTTACAC
>JARXAU010000058.1 GCA_029865675.1 Rhodoferax sp. | reverse complement strand
TGATAACTGCGCCGTCAAGTCGATTCGTTACCGCCCGAACTGGCACAAATACATGTACGGCATTTTCGTTATCAATTTTATCGTCTTGGCCTACCTAGGCGTCAAGCCGCCTTCGGCTGTAGGCGAGCGCTTGTCGCAAGTGGGTACCTTGTTTTACTTCGGCTTTTTTCTGTTGATGCCGTGGTGGAGCAAGATGGGCGAAACTAAGACGGTACCTCAGCGCGTCACATTCGTTGCCCATTGAGGTGGAGTTAGAAAAAATGAAAAAAATCGTTCTCGGCTTAATTGCTGCATTGAGCTTGGCATTAGGGGCACACGCGAGCACTGATGGGATTACCTGGGACAAGGCCCCCAACAACTTGAATGACATGGCAGCGCTGCAAAGCGGCGCAAAAACCTTCGTTAACTACTGCCTGAACTGCCACGCTGCGGCTTATATGCGCTTCAATCGCCTCAAGGACATTGGCCTGACCGAGCAGGAGATTAAGGACAACTTGCTCTTTAGCACCGACAAAGTGGGTGAGACCATGAAGGTCACTGCCGATCCGCGCCAGGCAAAGGAGTGGTTTGGCGGTAACCCGCCTGACCTAACCTTGATGGCACGTTCGCGTTCAGGTGCCAACGGTACTGGAGCCGATTATCTGTACACATATTTGCGTACTTTCCACGTGGACGAAAAAAAGGACACTGGGTGGAACAACCTTGCCTTCCCAAATGTGGCGATGCCGCATGTGCTATGGGAGCTTCAGGGAAAACGCGCTCCGATATACGCAACCGAAGTTGTGCACGGTCATGAAATCCAGGTCTTTAAGGGGTGGGAGCAGTTGACGCCCGGTAAAATGACCCCGCTGGAATACGATCAAACCATTGGTGACTTGGTGGGGTATTTGCAATGGATGTCCGATCCTTCGCAAGCCATGCGGGTCCAGGTCGGTGTTTGGGTGCTACTGTTTTTGCTGGTCATGACCTTATTCACTTGGCGTTTGAACGCCGCGTATTGGAAAGACGTCAAGTAATTAGTTTTCCCTCAAATTGTCGCTCAGCTGCGCTTCGCTGCTGTCGCATTTATAGAGTGGGCCCGCAAAATGCGGCCCACTCTTTTTATTTTTTAGGAGTCCCCCACCATGATGGTGCTGTATTCAGGAACCACCTGCCCCTTCTCTCACCGCTGCCGCTTCGTGTTATTTGAGAAGGGAATGGACTTTGAAATTCGCGACGTAGACCTTTACAACAAGCCCGAAGACATCAATGTGATGAACCCTTATGGCCAAGTACCTATCTTGGTCGAGCGTGATTTGATCTTGTACGAGTCCAACATCATCAACGAATACATCGACGAGCGATTTCCCCACCCTCAGCTCATGCCCGGCGACCCTGTGGACCGCGCGCGGGTGCGCTTATTCTTGCTTAACTTTGAGAAAGAGCTGTTTGTGCACGTCACAACGCTCGAAGCGCGTAGCTCCAAAGGAAATGAAAAGGCCCTTGAAAAGGCGCGCGCCCATATTCGCGACCGCTTGACTCAACTCGCTCCAGTTTTCCTGAAAAACAAGTTCATGATGGGAGACAGTTTTTCCATGCTGGACGTCGCTATCGCACCACTGCTGTGGCGGTTGGAGTATTACGGCATCGACCTGAGCAAAAATGCAGCGCCGTTGCTAAAGTATGCCGAGCGTATTTTTTCACGCCCGGCATATATTGAAGCGCTCACACCATCTGAAAAGGTGATGCGCAAGTAAAGCGCCCAATTTCGCCGTTAAGCTCAGCCCTTATGCAAGCCCCACCGACCACATCGACTCGCCCTTATCTAGTTCGCGCCATGTACGACTGGTGTGTAGACAATAACTGCACACCGTTCATCGTTGTTGCGGTGGACGGCAGCGTGCGCGTGCCGCAAGAGTTTGTCCAAAACGGTGAGATCGTACTGAACGTCAGTTTAGGTGCCACAAGCAGCCTTTCGCTGGGCAACGATTACATTGAATTCAAAGCCCGTTTTGGCGGTGTCGCCCGCGAAATTTGTGTGCCACTGGGGCGCGTGTCTGCAATTTACGCCCGCGAAAACGGGCAGGGAATGACCTTCCCTTTGGAGTCTGTGAGTGCAGAGGATGCGGCGCAGCAGAGGCCTGCTAAATCGCCCGTGGATGGTGCGCTTGCCGAGTCGCCTGTGACGCCCGTTGTGAAGGCTGCCAGAGGGGCGAAAAAAACCGATGGAAAAGCTTCAGTTACCCCAAGACCCTCGCTCACCAGAGTGAAATAGACCAAAGAAAAAATACAGTTGGCCCTTGGTTTGAGCGCGGTGACGCACGCGTCTAGCAGTTAGAATCGTCAATACGCCGATTTAGCTCAGTTGGTAGAGCAACCGCCTTGTAAGCGGTAGGTCATCAGTTCGAATCCGATAATCGGCACCATCTCAATAAAAAATCCCGCCCTGTTTCCAGCGCGGGATTTTTTATTGAGGTATCGCTCATAAACAAGGCCGAGTGCGGCGGGATACGATGTCTGATTTCATTATCGAACTAAGCGTGAAACCTTAGTCCTTACCTATGCCAAACTGCCTTAGACTTGGCGTTCTGGCGGTGCGATTTACTTTCGCTTTTCTCTTTTGCGTTTTAAGGACGTTGGGTCCTCAAGAAAAGTAGATAATTTGGTGCCCAGGAAGGGACTCGAACCCCCACGAAGTTACTCGCTAGTACCTGAAACTAGTGCGTCTACCAATTCCGCCACCTGGGCATTTCAGGAAAGAGAGTCATTGTATCAAACAAGTTTGTCCAACCAGCGGCTTGCTGGACGAGGTTGAAGGTGTAGTGCAGGGCCATCGCGATGGACATGGATTTGTTTCCCGTGATGATGGAGGCACAGACATCTATCTCCCACCGAACGAAATGCGCGCCGTCTTGCACAAAGACCGCGTCAAAGTGCGCATTGTCAGAAGTGATCGCAAGGGCCGCCCGGAAGGCCGGGTCGTGGAAATTGTGGAGCGATCGTCACAACCCATCATTGGGCGCCTGCTACAGGAAAGCGGTGTGTGGCTGGTCGCGCCCGAAGATAAGCGCTACGGCCAGGACATTCTGATCCCGCGCGGTGGCACCGGAAACGCAAAGACCGGGCAGGTCGTGGTCGTGCAGCTGACCGAGCCACCTGCCCTGTTTGGCCAGCCCGTGGGTCGGGTGCAAGAGGTGCTGGGTGAGGTAGACGACCCAGGTATGGAGATTGAGATTGCGGTGCGCAAGTACAGCGTGCCGCACGAGTTTTCTGTCGGGTGCATGGCGCTGTCGAAGACGCTGCCGGACGCGGTGCGTCCCCAAGACCACGCGCACAGGGTGGATTTGACCGATGTCCCGCTGGTAACCATTGACGGCGAAGACGCACGCGATTTTGACGACGCCGTGTATTGCGAGCCCGCCACCCAGGGGCGCGGCAAGTCTGCAGTCAAGGGCTGGCGCTTGCTCGTCGCCATTGCGGATGTGAGCCACTATGTGGAAAACGGATCGGCCATCGACATCGATGCCTACGACCGGGCCACCAGCGTGTACTTTCCGCGCCGCGTGATTCCCATGCTGCCAGAAAAACTATCCAACGGCCTGTGCTCTTTGAAGCCTGAGGTTGAGCGCCTGTGCATGGTGTGCGATATGTTCGTGACTCAAGACGGTGAGGTCACCGCCTACCAGTTTTACCCGGCAGTGATGTGGAGCCATGCGCGCTTTACCTATACCGAGGTGGCGGCCGTATTGGGCAACACACGAGGGCCGGAGGCGCAAAAGCGCAAGGCCTTGGTAGGGGATTTGCTCAACCTGCACGGGGTTTACGAGTCGCTGCTCAAGTCGCGCCAGCGCCGTGGCGCGGTGGACTTTGAGACCACCGAGACGCAAATCGTGTGTGACGAAAACGGGCGCATCGAAAAAATCATGCCGCGCACCCGCAACGTGGCGCACAAGCTGATCGAAGAAGCCATGCTTGCGGCCAATGTGTGCAGCGCTGACTTTATTGCGCAGAGCAAGCACGCCGGGCTGTTTCGGGTGCACGAAGGACCGACGGCCGAGAAGGTGGAGTCGCTTCGTGCCTACCTCAAGGCTATGGGCATTGGATTGAACGTCAGCGACACGCCCAAACCGGGCGAGTTTCAGGCGATTGCCAACGCCACCAAAGACCGGCCCGATGCCGCGCAAATCCATTCCATGCTGTTGCGCTCTATGCAACAGGCGATTTACTCGCCCGGCAATAACGGCCACTTCGGCCTGGCCTTTGACGCGTACACCCACTTCACCAGCCCGATCCGGCGCTACCCCGACCTGCTGGTACACCGGGTGATTAAGGCGGTGTTGGCCAACGCCAAATACCATTTGCCAGCGTTGCCGATTCCGGGCGAAGCGCACGCCAAGCTGGCGCGCCGCCTGGAAAAGGGCAGGGCCGCTAAGGCGCTAGAGCCGGGCGCCAAGCCCAAAAAGGCCAGCGCCGAAAACCTGGCCTGGGAGGCGGCGGGCCTGCATTGCAGCGCCAACGAGCGCCGCGCCGACGAGGCCAGCCGCGACGTGGAAGCCTGGCTCAAATGCAAGTACATGTACGAGCATTTGGGCGAGGAATACAGCGGCGTGGTCACCTCTGCCACCTCGTTTGGCCTGTTTGTGACGCTCGACGCCATGTACGTTGAAGGCCTGGTGCACATTACCGAGCTGGGTGGCGAGTACTTCCGCTTTGACGAAGTGCGCCAAGAGCTGCGCGGCGAGCGCACCGGCATGCGCTACGCCATTGGCACGCGGGTCGACATCCAGGTCAGCCGCGTGGACCTGGATGGCCGCAAGATCGACTTTCGCTTGGTGCAAAACGGCCAGCCGCTTACCTCCAAGACATTGCTCGACAAGGCCTCAGACGCCGACCGCAGCCCGCGCAACCGGGGCAGCCGTGCGCAGGAGACCGCACGTGGAAAGTCGGCCAAGGGCGCCAGCGCCAAGGCTGCGACGGCAGAAAAAAAGGCTGCAGCCAAAAGCAAGACGCCGCGCACGCGGCGCTGACTTTCATGAAGGTGCGCAGCACCTCCATCATGGAAGTTCTCTCAAGGTAACGCGCACCCAGCAAAAACACGGTCGCGCCACGTCCCAAACGCGCGGCGCGTGCGTTGCGACTTTGCACCACAGGATTCCCAAGATGGAGGGTAGGCTGGCGCAGGGCGGGCAAAAAGGGGTGATTTTCAGTTTCGTGGTGAAAATCAGCACCTCTGCTTTCGACTTCGCCGACTATGCATCCCCTTTCCTCCCAAGCCCCGGCTCGCTTGCACCACCTGGATGCGCTGCGCGCAGCGGCCATGCTGCTGGGGCTGGCTTTGCACGCAATGCTGGCCTATGCCGGCATTTCCTGGGTGCCGCAGGACCGCGTTTCGTCCGAATTTTTGGGCGTCGCCTTCGCGGCAATCCATGGCTTTCGCATGCCGCTTTTCTTTCTTCTGAGCGGCTTTTTCACCGGTTTGCTTTGGCAGCGCCATAGCATGCGCCCCCTGTTGCGGCAGCGCGCAGCGCGCATCGCCCTGCCGCTGGGCCTGGCTTTGTTCACAGTCTTGCCGCTGAATTGGGCTGCCATGTGGTGGGCCTCCAGCGGTGATGCGCCGCGCTGGCTTTTGGCGCAGGCGCAGACCATGGATCCAGTTGTGGGGATGATGGTGTTCCCGTTTTTCGGTCACCTCTGGTTTTTGTGGTTTCTCTGCTGGTTGACCCTGGCCTTCGCGTTGCTTGCACCCGTGGTGCAGCGTTGGGCTGTGGGCCTGCGTTTGCCCTCAGGCCGTCCGTCCCAGGTGCGCGACGTGTTGCTGGCCACGCCGCTGGCGCTGCTGTGGCTGGTGCCGCTCACCGCGTTGATGGCTGTGCCGATGTACGGGTTTGGCATGCAGCCTGGCTTCGGGCCAGAGACTTCGGCGGGCATCTTGCCAATGCCGCACGTGCTTGGCTATTTTGCGGTGTTCTTTGGATTTGGAGCGCTGTGCGCTGCTGTGCCGCAGGCCATGCAGGGGCTGGGTAGGCGCTGGTGGCTGACGCTGCCAGCGGCCTGCCTCATCTTCCCGCTGGCGCTGGGCTTGAGCGTGCACGCGGCCGAGCTGGCGTCCTGGGTGCCCGACCCGCAAGTGCGACGCGTGGCCGCATTGCTTGGGCAATCGGCCTATGCGTGGCTTGCCTCCTTAGGCGCCATCGGCCTTTGCGGCGCGCTGATCACGCGTGAACGGCCCATGGTCCGCTGGCTGGCCGACGCCTCGTACTGGATGTACTTGGCGCACCTGCCGCTCGTTATTGCCTTGCAGACGCTGCTGCTTGCTGTGGCGCTGGGGCCGATTGCCAAGTTTGCCGCCGTGCTGGCTGCTACCACCGCGATCTTGCTGCTTGCCTACCGCTGGGTGGTACGCGGCAGCTGGGTGGGGCGCATGCTCAACGGACCGAGGTAAAGGTCGGCGAGGCGCTACGCAAACCGCAGCGACTGCATGCACACGCTGCGCAGCAGCGCTGGGGTAGGGCAGGGCGGGCAGCATGTTGGCGCCTGATTTCTGCCATTGACGCCACCAAAGCGGGGTTCCATCGCACATAGCTTCCCACCAGCCTAGCGTTTGCAGACACTGACTTCCGTCGCCCGCGTTCCGTGGCATCGCCATAACGAAGCATTGATGGCACGCGGATGCTTTCACCCATGGGGCAGGGTCATTTTTTACCAAGGAGAGAACACTGTGCATACGAAAAGCAAGGAGTACCAACGCACTGCCTACGGCATGCAAGGCACTGGCGGGCTAGCGCAGCGAGCCGACGCGCAGCACACCAAGCCAAAGCGGGCCAACTGGCCGCGCTTGGCTTTGGTGCTCGGTTTGTATCTGTGTGCTGGCGCGGGCCATGCCCAGGTCGCCATGCGGGAGATGCAGTCGGGCAACATGCCCATTACGCTGCTATACCCCACGGCAGCAGTGGCGCAAACCGTGGAGCGGGGACCGTGGACTTTGCAGGTGGCGATGAATGCGCCGCTGCTTGCCTTGCCCTCGCCTGAAAAGCGCCGCCTGGTTGTGTTGTCGCATGGCACCGCAGGCAGCCAGTTGCCTGACTATGACGACTTGGCGCTCACCCTGGTGCGTGCCGGTTTTGTGGTGGCGCAGCCCCTGCACCGGGGCGACAACTACCTGGACTTCAGCAAGGCCGGGCCCGAGAGCTGGCGCACCCGCCCCAGCGATGTGATTGACACCATAGACGCCGTGGCCCACGACCCCGCGTTGGCCACGCAGGTCAACACCCAGCGCGTAGGCGTGCACGGCATGTCGGCCGGTGGCGTCACCGGTTTGGCCTTGGCCGGGGCGCAGTGGCGCATGCTGGACCTGGTGCGGCACTGCGCGCGCAACTTGGAGGATGACATTGGCTTTTGCCTGAACGGTCTGGGCGACAAGCCCGTGCAACAAGCGATGCGCAAGGCCCAATTCATGGCGGCAAAGGCCTTGTCCAAAGACCGTGCGCCCGAAAGTATGAAGGTACTGGAAGGCGGTAGGGGCGGAAGTAGCAGCAGCGCAGCCGCCGATCCGCGGCCCGACGCCCGCGTGGCGGCCGTGAGTCTGGCCGTGCCTCTGGCTGCCCTCTTTACCGCAGAGAGCCTGGCACGCATCGCGATTCCTGTGGGTTTGACCACGGCAGGCAATGATGGGGTCTTGGCGCCCCGCTACCACAGCGAACGCGTGTTGGACTATTGCAAAACCTGCCGCCGCTTGTCTGCGCACCCCAGTGCCGGGCATTTTGACTGGCTGTCGCCGTGGCCAGTGGACGTGGCTCAAACCGTGGCCGCCACGCAGATGCGCGGTGGTTTGCCCAACCCCCAGTTCACACCAGCAGAACGCCAAAAGGCTTTTGACGCCATCGCGGTGTTTTTTGCCCAAACGCTCTGATGCCCCTATGAACCTTCAAGTACTTTTTGCCCTGTCACGAGAAACCACCCCATGCAAATGACACCCACCATCGCCATCCACATGAGCGCTGCGCTGACCGCGTTGCTGATCGGTCCTTTTGCGCTTTGGGCGCGGCTAGGGCGCACGGTGCGCCCCCAGTGGCACCGCGCCTTGGGCTACGCCTTTGTTACCTGCATGCTGGGCGCAGCCCTCAGCAGCCTGTTTATCCGCGACTTTGGGCTGCCAAACATAGCCGGCTTCACGCCCATCCATCTTTTTGTGCCGCTCACTTTTGCACTTTTGTACCGCGCGTTCGCCCACTTGCGCGCGGGCAATGTTCAAGGCCATCGGCGCGCCATGCAATGGCTGTATTTCAGCGCCTGCATCGTGGCGGGGGCGTTTAGCTTGCTCCCGCACCGCTACCTGGGTAATTTGCTCTGGTCTGGCCTGCGCGCGTGGATGTAAGGGGTTTGCAATGAACGTTTTCCAGCAGATTCCTTTTTATGTGCCCATCATCCTGCTTGCTCTCGTGGCCCTTGGGTTGCAGCAATCCCGTGCGCGTGTGTTATCGGTCCGTCGCTTGC